>CAYJFT010000031.1:0-5949 GCA_964369765.1 uncultured Pseudomonadales bacterium
TACATTCTACCTGGGCTAGAGCGGCCCGAGGAGAGAAGAAGAGGGAAAAAAGCGCTAGACAGGTGCCCAGAGCAAAAAAAAGACAGTGATTAGTTTTTTTTAACATAGCTTAATTCTACTATAAAAAGGATTTTTTTGCAAGGGTGGGGCTGGGGTGGGTTAATAGAGCAAGGGTTTATGAGTGAGGCCGAGGGGTGGGGCGGGCGGGGAAAAGGCGGCGGGAGTTTTGATAGATTTGCTCTAGGTCAAGGTGGAGACTGGCGCGGGCAAAAGCAGCGGTGTCAGCAAGAAAGGCGGGAGCGCAACTTTGCCCGCGCCGGGGGACTGGAGCCAAAAAAGGGGCATCAGTTTCTAAAAGCAGGCGATCGGCGGGAACTGCCTGGGCCAGTTTTTGTAAGTCTGGGGCGTTTTTAAAGGTGAGATTGCCGGCAAAACTAATATAACTATGGGGGAACTGGAGAATTTGAGCTAGATAAGCGTGATTACCAGAGAAACAATGAAAAATAAGTGGGAATGCATCTAGACCGGCCTGGCGGATTTCTGAGAGGATGAGACTATAGGCATTATGCGGATTGGTGAGGTCGCAAAAATCATCGCGGACATGGAAAATAAAAGGTGGGCGAGTTTGGGTGCGAGTAGAGAAATCAAGAAAAAGAGCTAATTGCTGTCGTAAAAAGAGGAGTTGATATTTTTGATGCTGGGCGAAATTGGCGGCGGGCTGGCGGGAAAGGCGATAAAAGTCCAAACCAATTTCGCCAAAAGCGTCAATGATGTGGGGCCGGTCCTGTAAGGACTGGAGGAGCTTGCTAAGCTGCTCGAGTTCTGCTTGCAAAAATGTGGGGGTGGGGGGTGGGGGAAAATTTGGGGGGGGGGAAGTAGTGGAGATAGAGTTGGGACTAGCGGACGAGGTGGAAGCAGTTAAAAGAGCGGTTTGATCGTGATAAATTGCTTCTGGATGAGCGCCAAGACTGGCATAGAAAAAATCAGGCATTTTTTCCCGCATATTTACCGCAATTTGACTATTCTCCGCAGAAGTTGCGGCAATAAGGGCGCCAGTTATTCCCGCAGATTTTGCGTCAATAACTGCTTGCTGCCAGTTATCTAGCAGAGGCGGGTGATTATAATGGGCATGAGTATCAAAAAGGGGCATAAAAGACATTTAATTGGCTATTTTAGACGGGGGAAAAGCGGGGCAAGAGGAGTAATTTTGGAAGCCGTAAAGTGGGCTAAAAGTATCTGGCTGACCTCTGGCATAAAGATTTGCAGGTCATAAAGAATTGAGAGCAATTGCTGGATAAGAGGCTGTAAAATAGTACCTTTTTCTGCTTGGTCAGTTATTAACCAGGGCTTGCTCTGGCTTAGGGCTAAATCCAGTTCGCCTACTCTGATATTAATGGTCTCCAAAGCCTGGCTGGTTTGAAATTGGTCCAAAAGGGCAGCAAAATCGGGGCTAAATTGAGCCGGTTTTGCGCAAGGGTTAAATTGGGTAGTGGAGACTAATTTGGCGAGACGACTACAGAGATTTCCAAGGCCATTGACCAGATTAGCAGTGTAATAATCGTCTAAGCGGGTAGTAGTAAGATCTACGTCACCAGTAAGAACAGGAAAACTGGCAATCAGAAAGCGAGTGGCTTCGCGGCCAAAACGCTCTACCAGACTATACGGCTCAATAACATTACCCAGTGATTTACTCATTTTGGCACCATCTACGGTTATGAACCCATTAATCAAGATTTTTTTAGTGGTTTTTTCTTTGGCAGAGAGAAGCATAGACTGCCACATTGCTGCTTGTTGGCGCAAATTGTCTTTGCCGCAAATTTGCACGCCGGGCCAGAAATTTTGCAGTTCCGGAGTATTATTTGGCCAACCCAAAACAGAGAGATAATTGACCAGGGCGTCAAACCAAACATACATTACTTGGTCTGGGTCCTCTGGGACAGGGACGCCCCAGGGCATTTTGCTGCGTAAGCGGCTAATGCTAAAATCGCTCAAGCCCCGCTCTACAAAGCTGTGGATTTCTTTGAGCTTGCCTTGACCCAAAATTAGCTGGGGATTAGTTTGATATAGATATAATAATTTTTCTTGGTAAGCGGAAAAGCGGAAAAAATAGTTTTCTTCGCTGCGCTTTTCTAGGGGGAAATTGGGATGAAGAGGGCAACAGCCGTCCACTAATTCACTAGCGGTTTTCTCAAGTTCGCAGCCAGTACAGTATTGCAAGGTGTATTCTTTTTTGTAAATATCGCCATTAGCAAGACAACGACGCCAAAATTCTTGGGCGGCAACTTGATGTGCGGGATGGGTGGTGCGGGTAAAATGCGTGAAACTGAGGTCTAACTGGGTCTTTAAGTCTTGGAAACTAGTGACTAATTGATCGGTGTAGGCCTGGGGTTCCAGGCCAGCTGCCTTGGCTTTGTCATAAACTTTTTGGCCGTGCTCGTCAGTGCCGGTATTAAAAATGACTGAGTCACCTAGGGCGTGATGATAACGGGCCAGGAAATCGGCCACCAAAATCTCCCAGGCAAAGCCCAAATGGGGCCGGGCATTAATATATGGTAAAGTGGTGGTAATGTAAAAATTGCTCATAATGACTATTATATAATAGAATAAGGGGATTAGATTAATGGTATAATATAAGGGTCAAAAAAAATTAGAAAGTAAAAATGACAGAAAATGAACTTTTGCGGGTCTTACCTTTGGGGGGGATTGCTAATGTGACCCAAAATATGTATGTCTATGAATATAAAGACGAGATTTTATTAGTGGATTGTGGAATTGGTTTTCCTGATGTCCACATGCCTGGGGTAGATATTTTAATCCCTGATATTAATTATTTGCAAAATGCCGCTACCGAAGGAAAAAAATTGGTGGGAATGGTTTTGAGTCATGCCCATGATGATCATATTGCAGCTCTCCCCTATCTTTTGCCTAATTTGCCTGATTTTCCTATTTATGGGAGTAAGTTAACCGCTGGTTTTGCCCAAAACAGAATGAGCGATGATAAGCTTAATAAAGAAGTGATAGTCTTGGCCGATCGTCAGGAACAAGAGATTGGGAGTTATTTTAAGGTGACTTTACTCTCGATAACTCACTCGGTGCCCGATGCCAAGCATATCTTGATTGAAACGCCAGTTGGTAATATTTATCATGGTAGTGATTTTAAACTAGACCCGGCACCGGTAGATGGTTGGCTGAGTGATTTTGAATTTATGGATCAAATCAAGCAAAAAGGGGTAAAGCTATTACTTACAGATTGTCTGGGAGTAGAAAAGGAAGACTGGACACCTTCGGAGAGTAGTGTAGGAGCACATTTGGAAACGGCGATGACGGGGGTAAAAGGGAAGATTTTGGTAACCCTGATGAGCTCGCATATTCATCGGATTAAACAAGTAATGGATATTGCTGGCAAAATGGGGCGAAAAGTAGCGCTAATTGGCCGGAGTGTGGAGCAAAATGTCCTCACGGCGGCAGAATTAGGTTTTATTAGCGATGAACAAGGGGTGATTATCAATAAAAAAGAAGTGAAAAATTATCCAGATAGTAAACTTTGTTTGATTGTGGCGGGGAGCCAGGGTCAAGAAGGCTCATCGCTGATTCGGGCTATTTATGGTGACCACCCGATGATTCGGATTAAGCGTGATGATAGAGTGATTTTTTCGGCCAATGCCATTCCAGGTAATGAAGTGAATTATTATGGGGCGATTGACGAGTTGTTTTTATCTGACGTAGCTACGGTTTACCCGGCAATCGCCCCGGGAATTCATCAGTCTGGCCATGCCAGTGCCCCAGAAATGCTAGACTTAGCCAAGCGACTAGCCCCAGAAGCAATTATGCCCATTGGTGGTAATCCTCGCCACCGGGTGCTTTATAAGCATAAAGTGGCTGAACCATTAGGTTATAAAAGTGAGCAAATTTTAATTCCTGGTGATGGTGATATTGTGGGAGTAGGCAATGATAAAGTGCTAGCAAAAGTAGGCAATATCAATTTGCGACCACAAATTGTGGATGGCCTGGGAATTGGTGATGTGGGTCCAGCGGTGCTTTCTGACCGGCGGACTTTGGGTCAGGCAGGGATGCTTTTGGTAATTGTCAAGCGCTATAAAAAAGAAAAGCGCCTGGACCTAAATGATATTAAAGTGGTCTCGCGCGGGTTTGTGTTTATGAAGGATGCGGGCGAGGTAATTGACTTTATCAAAAACAAAACCCGCGAGCTCTTAAAAAAGAATTTCAAAACCGAGAAAAGAGAAGCGAGTGAGCGAGCAATTGAGCGGGGTTTAGCTCGGGCACTATATGAGGTGATACAGCGTGAACCGATGATTGAGGTAGAAGTTTTGGACGTCTAAAGAGCAAGTGCTGCACCAAGCTTATTGCTGATCCAAAAAGTTTTGTAAAATTATGGCGGCCGAGAGATGATCAATCTCTGGCCGCCTTTTTAATTGATGTTGGCGAATAAATTGATGAATTTGATAACTACTAAGGGTTTCATCATTGAAAAAGAGCGGGAGGGCAGTTTTTTCTTGGAGCGCCAAGGCAAAAGCGCGGGTTTTTTCGGCCATCTGATTTTCGCTGAGGCCTACCACAATTTGCTTGACGCGATGAGTTTTGATAATTTGTTCAAGATTAGAGAAAAGCTGGGCATTATTGGGGATAATTTGCAATGGTTCGGCTAGGCTAGCATAAGAAATAGCGGTGCCTACTCGCACGGTGCCATAATCAATTCCAAGAGTTTTCATAGTCTTTGGCTAAATTACTAATTGAGCGGTAATTAAACCGCGACGCAAAAAAGTGCCCTCTGGGGTACAAGTAACCAAACGGATTTCTCTGGCATTGGGATTTTGGGCCAAAATTTGTGGGTCGTCGGTAGGAACTTCGCGGATATCGGTGACACGATAAGTATAGACTAGACTACCTTGTTTAACTTTGATTAAATCGTCTTTTTCCAAAGTCATTATAGTAGAAAATATTGATTGATAGCGATTTTTATTGCTTTCTTTGGGATTGTAAAGTGAACGTAGAGTAGAGTGGCCAAAAATTACTGGAGTACCATAATCACCAATGGTGACCTCGGGGTTGAATTGGACCAGATTGTTTTCAATATCAACGCCGCCAATTTTAACCAAAGCATTACTGATTTCTAATTTGGGAATATCAATTAAGTAAGTTTCACTGCTTTGTTCTTGAGCTTGGATAGTGGGGTCAGAAAACCAATTTTGCAAATTGGTGTAATCCAGGAGAGCAGATTGATCAAGAATTTGAGTAGTAGTGGGGGTGGTTAAATTATTAAAATCGCCCAAAATTTGTGGCTGAGTAGAGACTTTGGCTAAGAAATTGTCAGCAGAGAGGGGAAAGAGAAAAGTTTGTTCTTGGGCCAAATATTGATTAAATGCGCTACTGAGAAATGGCCAAGCAGCCAGAGAAAGTGAGGCAAAACCAAGGCCAAAAAGAGCGATAAATAAAAAACGATTGAAGCGCTTGGGAGCAGGCCTGGGGTTAGGTTGAGCCTGGGCTTTGGTCATAAATTAATTTGCGGCAACAGAAAGATTAACTTTATCGGTATTAGCGGGAATAGAGCCAAAAAGGGTGGGATAAAAGTCATTGCTCCAGGTGAATTGATAGCCTTGCAAACTTTCTTGATTATTTAGATAGTTTTCGGCTTTGGGCAAAGGTTGGCCCAAGATTTCGGCTTTGATCAATTCCAGGTCTACTGGGGCAATAATTTCTTGAGAGGCATTGACATTAAGGAAAATCAGGTCGTCAGCTGACTCAGCGGTTTTGTCTTCATCCACAGCAGACATAATTTGCGGTTGTGCTGGGCTAAATTGATAACCACTGGGGAGCTCGGCCTGCAAGACAGTTTTGACCATTGGTTCCAGCTGTGAAAGCTCATAATTAATTACTGGGACGATAGCGGCAAGGGTAAGGGTGATTTCGGTGGCTGGTTCGTCTAATTGA
>CAYJFT010000031.1:5959-6327 GCA_964369765.1 uncultured Pseudomonadales bacterium
TCTAATTGAGTGCTAAATTCACTACTGGTAATTTCCAAGCCATCTAATTGAGGAACTAAATAATTATCGTCTTGATTGGCAGTGACAGCCTGGGTGGCTTGCTCCTCTAATTCTTTGGTGGCTGATTCCAAAGCATCCTCCTGATCATCAGCAGAGAAAATAGTTTCGGTTTCGTCGGTGCCGCCGGTGAAATTATTGGCAGCATTGGCGCTAAAAAGATCGTCGCCTTGGCCGCTAACGGCCAAGGCGTCGCCAGCGGTAAGATTACCAGCGGTGCCAGGAGTATTAGCGGGGACATTAACCGTGGCCTTACCATAGGTTTTATTTTCACCATCGCTGGTGTTTTCTACAGTAGCAGCGGGGAGAGT
>CAYJFT010000031.1:6337-8434 GCA_964369765.1 uncultured Pseudomonadales bacterium
TGGTCTAGAACAAAGCTAACCGTGCCATTGCCGACCTCGGTATTAGCAGGAAAAGTTTTTTCACTAGTGGTCTTATTACTAATTTCAATCTCGCCTTTGGCACTTTCGCCAATATTTTTGGTGCCGGTGGCTTGGAAAGTATAGGTGTGCTCTAGCTCAAATTCTTCGATGGTGCCAGGCAAAGTTAAGGTTTCTGGGTCGGCCTGATCAGAGCTGGGGTCAATAGTGACTTGGAGGTCTTTGGCGACAATGGAGGTTTTGGGAGTGAGAGTAACTGCCAGGGCAGCTTGGGAAATATAAAAGAGGCCGCCGCCGACAAGTACGGTTAGGAGAGCAACAATGATAGTAATAATAATAAAACGTTTGCTAATTTTGAGTGGTTTAGCTGGGGGTTTGGGGGCACGAGAAGAAATAAATTCGTTCTCTTCTAGAGTGGGGGCAAAATTGTCTTGTGGGTGGGGGGTGGGTTCTGGAGTGGTTAGGGGTTCGCTGGGTGGAGTCTGAGTATTTTCTAAGAGAGGGGGGAGCCAGCCATAAGAGCGGGCGAGGACGGTAGCACTGGGGACAACGATATAAGGGAGGAGAATATCAGCACCCAGGATTTCATGGCGGACGGGGAGATTGGCGGGGAGAGTGGCAATTTTGGCCTCAATTTCCACCAGGGGTAAAGTGGCAGAGATAAAATTGACAAAAAGTGACTGCTTGGGACAATCATCTGGGGCTAATTCATCACTGGGTGGAGCAAAACAGGGAGTGTAATCGACGCCGATTTTGCCAGCAAGTTGAGCGAGGGCCGTCTGAAACTGAGTGGCAAAATCGGCGTCATTACCCAAGGTCACCGACTGAAGGAGATTTTTTTGGGCAAAAAAAGAGAAAATGGTTTGTGAGGCAGTAAACTCGACTACTAATTGCTTGTCTAAATCAGGGTTTTGCGCCAACTTGGCATTGACCACAGCATCAATATTGGGGACAAAGCCCAGGGTTTCTAATTGAAGCGAGCTGGCCAGATGTTCAAAAAGAGCTTTTTTTTCTGGCAAAAGACCGCCTTCGGTAGCAAAATCACTATCTAAATGAAAAAGAGTTTGGCTAACATCTTGACCAGCGGGGCCAAGCTCTTGAAGACATTGGTCTAGTTTGATTAATAAGTCCTGATCACTGGCGTAAGGATGAAGTGAGCTTTTTTCGAGTAAATGAATAATCTCATCTACCTCCCAGAGAGAAGCTTGGACGCTGGTGGGCGAAACCAAGAGACTGAAAATACGCCGCACAGGAGCGGATTCTAGAGATTTTTTTTGAAAGATTTTTAGCATTTGACAATTCCTTTTTTTAATGTCATAATCATAGCATAGTTTATAATAACTTGCAAGCTTTTGCAAGAGGGAAAAAAGAAAGGATAAAATGAGTGAGAGTGCAGACAAATTTTGGTCCACTATGGGTGGAGTTTTGGTAGGAGCAGCAATTGGAGCTGGGGCAATGTATTTTTTGGCGCCACGCTCTGGTAAAGAAAATCGGCAAATGGTCAAGGATAAATATAATGAATTAACTGACTATATTACTGATGAGACAGAAGCAGTGGTAAGTAAAGTTCAAGAGATTTTTGGTGATGTCAATGAAATCCGGGTAGCACTTTTTACTGATGCCAAAAACCTGTGGAATACTCAAGTTGCGACTTTTGAAAAAAGTATGGAGAAAATTGACAAAAATCGCTATCAAGATATGGTGGATGGAGTGATGGAGAAATTGCAAAATAGCAAACGCTATCCCACTAGTGACTTGGCTAAAATGAAAAGATATTTGGCCGGAGAGTGGAAAAAGTTTACCCAGATGATGGATTAGGTTTGGATAATTTTTAAATTTATTGATAAAAAAACCCGATTTATCGGGTTTTTTTGGGAATGGAGAGGAGAGATAATCTGTCTGTGCGGATTTGAGCGAATGTGATATAATCACAGAGATTCTTATGGGAAAAGTTAGTAAACTTGTTTATCATTTTATTTTTGTAGTGGCCCTATTTTTAGTGGCGGCGATTATTGCTTTGCCAGAAACTTGGCGTTGGGAAATTGGAGGCCAGGAGTTTTATTTTGACAAAAGTAGCTT
>CAYJFT010000032.1:0-8352 GCA_964369765.1 uncultured Pseudomonadales bacterium
ATTTGGTATTATAACAAAAACTTATATTCTGTCAAGAGGCCTCTGGAGAAAAAGGGGTGGGGTGGGTGGGGAGTTATTATGGTATAATGATGATTATGCCTGATAAATATAGTGCCACTTGGACATCACATAGTAGTATTAGCGATTACTTGGCTTGTCCGCGTAGTTATTATCTAAAAAATGTTTATAAAGACCCGGTGACTCGGAATAAAATCCAATTGGTTTCGCCAGCGGTGAGTTTGGGAGTGGCGGTGCATGAGGTCCTGGAGGGCCTGGCGGTGCTGCCAAGTAAAGAGCGCTTTAAAGAGAGTTTATTGGTTAATTATGAGCGATTTTGGCAAGAGGTTACTGGAGAGCGAGGGGGATTTTTGAGCAAAGCCCTAGAGCATGAGGTTTATGAGCGGGGTAAGCAAATGCTTTTGCAGGTACAGGAAAACCCGGGGCCGCTGAAAAACTTGGCGGTGCGAATTAAGCAAGATTTGCCTAATTTTTATCTGAGTGAAGAAGATAATATTATTTTGTGCGGTAAGGTAGATTGGTTAGAGTATAATCCGGCCAATGAAAGTGTCCATATTATAGATTTTAAGACTAGCCGGTCGATGGAGAATGAAAAATCGCTACAGTTGGCGATTTATCAGCTTTTGGCTCAGAGATGCCAGAAATATACGGTGAGCGGGGCTAGTTATTGGTATTTGGCTTTGGATAATGGTTTGGTAGCCAAGGAATTGCCAAGTGTGGATGAGTCAGAAAGTGAGCTGTTAGAGATTGGGCGCAAGATTGCTTTGGCGCGCAAGCTGAAAAGTTTTAAATGTCCGCGGGGCGGTTGTCCGGCTTGCGCGCCGTTTGAAAAAATCCTGCGGGGAGAGGCCAAGCAGGTGGGGGTTAATGAAGCAATGCGCCGGGATTTATATTTACTGAGTTTGGATGGCAAGGGCGAGGAAACAGAGGAGATATTATAAAGATTTATGTCACTGATTAGTGAGCTTATTCCCCTAAATCTGGCCCAAGAAAAAGCTAAATTTGCTTTAGATAATAGTTATAATCCGCAATTTATTTATGGTCGTGATTTTAGTAAGCAAGTTTTGGGCCGCTATGGGCAGGCGCAAGCAAATTTGGTAGAACTGGCACAGGGATACTTGACTCAGGTGGTACCAAATTTGCCCCCAGAAAAGCTGGAGCGCAAGCTGAGCTTAAATGAAATTAGCCGGATAACTAGAGATTTATTTGCTACCTTGGGTTTAAATCCACCGATAATTCATTATGATAAATTGGCGCGGAATACCAGGCGCCAGGGTGAGAGAATATTTTTCCCCAAGTCATTCCCTTTGAGTGAGACCAGATTGCGGGGGATTTTGGCTCATGAGGTAGAGACACATTTTTTGCGCTCGGCTAATCAAGAATTAACTGGGGTGATAAAAGAAAAAAAGAGTCAGTATATTCGGACAGAAGAAGGCTTGGCGGCACTTAATGCTAAATTTATGACTAAAAGGGCTGATTTTAAGGCTAGTTGCGTGCGATATTTACTGGTAAAAGAGGCTGAGGGTAAAAGTTTTAGCGAGCTTTTTGCTTTGGTGCTGGAAAAATATAGCCCTGATTTTGAAGTTGCCTGTAATTATGCTTTTCGGGTGAAACGGGGGCTAACTGATACCAGCTTGGGTGGGGGATTTAGTAAAGATATAGTTTATTTAGAGGGGGTGCTGGCGGTGATGGACTGGATGCTGCGGGAAGAGAATAATTGGTTTGATTTGTATTTGGGTAAATTGAGCCTAGAGGGAATTGAGCAGTTGCGAGGGCAAATTGAGGCGAGCGAGCATAGCGAGATTGCTGAACTGGATTTGTATTACCCCACTTTTTTTACGGAAGCGGGTCTGAGGGAATATCGGGACTTCTTGCAGGTTTGCAAGCAGCAGTGGTTGGGACTTGGCCCACTCTAAAACCTTCGACTTGGCCGCAATAATCTTGGAGGACAATGTCGCTGGGAACCGGGAAAATATGCGGTTGATCAGGGTTTAATTGGGTGAGCATGATTTCTTGCCAAATTGGCGAGGCGCCAGTGATACCAGAGGCCACATAGCTCATGGGTTGATTGTCATTATTACCTACCCAAGTGGCAATGACACGGTCAGTGGTATAGCCGATGGTCCAGTTGTCACGAAGATTATTAGTGGTACCGGTTTTGACAGCTACTTGTTGACCGGGGATATTAAGAACGCTTTGGGCACCAAAAGCGGGAGTACGGGCATTATTGTCGCTGAGGATATGACTGATTTGATAGCTGGTACCGCTGCTGAGGGCGCGCTCGCCAATGCAACCGTCACCAGTGAGAGCGCAATTATTTTGATAAATGGGTTGGCCTTGATAATTATAGACTTCCAAAATGGGGTTTTCGGGAATAGTGACGCCTTGATTGGCAAAAGTGCCATACATTTGGGTGAGGTCTAACATAGTGACTTCGCCGCCACCTAGAGTGAGGGAAAGACCCAGGCGAGAGCGATCGGTCCAGGTGCTAATACCCATACTCTCTGCCTGATCAATTTCATTGTCTAGGCCAATTTGCTCCAAGAGTTTGACGGCAGGGATATTGTAAGAGCTGCCTAGAGATTCGCGGAGAGTGACTAGGCCGCGATAAGAGCCGTCATAATTTTTGGGGCTATAATCAGGGCCGCCGGCAAAGCTATAAGTGACGGGGGCATCCAGGATGAGCGAGGCGGGGTGATAGCCAAAGTCTTCTAGGGCAGTGGCATAGGTAAGAGGTTTGATAGAGGAGCCAGGTTGGCGCTGTCTGGTGGTGACATTAACCATGCCGTCATTGGCAAAGTCAAAATAGTCAATGCGGCCGACCATGGCCAAGATTTCCCCGGTTTGGGGATTGGTGACCAGGGCAGCACCATTGTGAATATTGAGTGATTCTAAGCTGGCAACTTCACTACTGACAATTTCTTGGACTTGATTTTGCAGATTAAGGTCTAGGGAAGTGCGGACAACTAGGCCGCCAGTGCTAACAATTTCTTCGCCATAAAGATCGGCCAAAAGTTCGCGGACATACATGACAAAGTGAGGCGCTTGAATGGTGAGAGTGCTTTCTTGGAAAACTAGGGCTTCGCTGGCGGCGGCCACTTCTTGTTCTCGGGTGATATAGCCGTCTTCACGCATACGGCGCAGGACTTCGTCGCGGCGCGCATAAGAGGCTTCTAAATTACCAGCAAAAGGAGAGTAACGGCTGGGTGCTTGGGGTAAACCGGCCAAAAAAGCGCTTTCGGAAAGGGTGAGGTCACTGGCATTTTTGCCAAAAAAGGTCACGGCGGCTTGTTCTATACCATAAACGGCGCCGCCATAATTGACTTCATTTAAATACATTTCTAAAATTTGATTTTTGGAGAAATTGCCTTCGACTAAAATGGAGAGAATGATTTCTTTGATTTTGCGGGTAAAGGTTTGTTCACGGCTCAGGAGACGGAGTTTGACTAGTTGTTGGGTAATAGTAGAGGCGCCCTGGGTGATTTCGCCGGATTGTTGATTGGCAATAAAAGCCCGGAAAATGGCTTGGAGATCATAGCCATTATGCTCATAAAATTTGCTGTCTTCAATAGCTAGGGTGGCTTGGATAAGTTGTGGAGCAACTTCATGAAGGGCAATCGGAGTGCGATTTTCGTCTTCATAAATAGAGAAAAGGAGATGATTGTTGCGATCAAGAATTTGGGTGGTCATAGGTGGTTGTTCTGCAGTGAGATTGGTAATGGGGGGCAGAGTGGCAAAGATGGTGTGATAAACCCAGTAAACGCCGTAAAGGAGGCTAATGGTGATAATAAAGGAAATAATTAGGCGAATAATGGTGCCGGTAGAGCTATGGCGTCGAAGAATGAGGCGCTGATTTTGTTTGGCATAGCGGGCAATTTTTTTGGGATTGGCTTTTTTAATGGGGGATTTTTGATGAAAGAGAGAGTGCCAAAAAATTGCCTGGGAGCGATGCCACTCACGCCAAGAAAAGCTGGTAGCGTAAGTAAAAAAGGCAAGTTTTTTGGCGGAGTGGGGGTGTTTGGGGCGAAAATAGGGACTGGGAGTAGGTTTGGGAGCGGGTTTTTGGGTGGATTTGGGGGTGGGTTTGGCAGTTGATTTGGGAGTGGGCTTTTTAGCGGGTTTGGAAGAAGTTTTTGTGGTAGCTTTGGGAGTGCTTTTGGGGAGAAGTGGAGCTAAAAAATGCTTATGAAAAAACCAGACGCGGGCAAGAAGCTTGGCGAGTAAAAGTTTAAATTGATTTTCCAGACTAAGCGTGGTTTTTTTCATCTGGGGGGTATTATATCATATATATCTATATCAAAAACTATCAAAAGAGGAAAAAAACGCGCCTAATAACTGAAATTGAAATATTTTGTTAAAATTGGTGGGCAAAAAGTGAGATAATAGTGAGATTTGTCTAGATAATAAGATTTAATGATAAAAAGAGATAAAGAAACTTTAAAAAAGTTAGAGCAAGTTTTGCTAAAATATTTTGGTTATCCGGCTTTCCGACCCGGGCAGGACCAAATTGTTTTGCCTTTGGCATTAGGACAGGATGCTTTGGCTATTTTACCTACTGGTGGGGGCAAAAGTATTTGTTTTCAGGTGCCGGGCCTTTTTTTGGGTGGGACAACCATAGTGATTTCGCCGCTGATTTCGCTGATGCAGGATCAGGTAAAAATTCTGAGGGCGGCGGGGGGGGCGGCTACTTTTATTAATAGTACATTGGAGCTAGTGGAGCAAGAGCAGCGTTACCAAAAATTATTAGCTGGCGAGTATCAGTTTCTTTATTTAGCGCCAGAAAAATTGCTGAGTAAAAAGTTTATTGCAGTTATTAGGCGGGTGAATGTGGCGCTGGTGGCAATTGATGAAGCTCATTGTGTGAGTGTTTGGGGACATGATTTTCGGCCGCATTATTTGCAGATTGGTGAGTTCATCCGAGTGTTGCCCAAGAGGCCAGTGGTGGCAGCCTTTAGTGCTACAGCTAATAAGCGGGCGCAAGTGGATATTGTCAAATATTGTGGCTTGAAAAATTTGGTCCAGGTGCAGCGGAGTTTTGCTCGGGATAATTTGCATATTTTTGTCCGGGAGTGCCTGGATGAACAGCAAAAGATTTTATTTATGCTTTTCCTCTTGCAAAAATTCGCTGGTAAGACGGGGATAATTTATGTGTTGACTAGAAAAGATGCTAGGCGCTATGCAGATTTGCTTAATCGCTTACGGGCGGGTTTGGCGGAGGAGGTGGCGATTTATCATGGCGGTTTGGACAAAGATGAGCGGACTAGGATACAGGCGCAGTTTATTAATGGTGAGCAGAAAGTAATAGTAGCCACCAATGCTTTTGGAATGGGGGTAGATCAGCCCAATGTCCGCTTTGTGATTCATGCCCAGATTAGTAGTAATTTAGAAAATTATTTTCAGGAGATAGGGCGGGGTGGGCGGGATGGGCAGGCGGCTTATTGTTTTGCATTGTGGACGGCGCTTGATTTGCAGATTTCGGCGGATTTTATCGCTAGAAATACAAGTGCTAGCAAAGAACAAATTAAGATTTTAAAATTTAAACTGGCCAAGGTAAAAGAGTTTTTGGCTTATAAAGGTTGCCGGCAGGAGTTTGTCCTGAATTATTTTGATGAAATGGGTAATTTTCACTGCGGGATTTGTGATAATTGCCGGGGCCAGCCTTTGAAATTTAATCAGCAGGTTTTGAAAAAACTGGCAGCGGGACGGGAGTGGCGGCGGCAGTATGCCCGGGAAAATGGTCTGATTGAGGGCTCGGTGGTGACGGATTTGACTTTATTATATTTGGCGATTTTGCCCTGGAGGGAGATGGGGAAATTGACGGTGATTCCAGGGGTGGGCCGGGGGCTGGAGAGGATACTTTTGGGGCTTAAAAGGAAATCAAACAACGCAAATTAATGGCACCAATTTTTAATTGAGCAGATAATTGAGGTCTAAAATGAGTAACTAGATTTGAAACTGTGTAAACATAAATATTGCTTGCGCTAATTTCTGTTGAGGTGTATAAATAACCTGTGGTGCCTTGCATTACTAGACCTTTTTTTGAAGTATCATAATTGCCTGAGTAAACAATATTTGCATTACTAGGACTATGCCAGCGAGAAATCAAAGTAGAATTGTTTTGATTATTTGCTCCTGTGCCACCAAGAGCTTTGTCTAAAATTACTGGTTCTCCTTCTGGACCACCGGTGGGAATTGTCCAGCCTTTTGGGCAGAGACCGGTGACATTTTCCTGGGGACCAGTGTAAGTATTGCCATTATTTGCAGTGGGTTCCTGCATTACAGCTTGCCAGTTATACAAATAGCCGCATTGATTGGTTAAGATTCCTGAGCCGCATTGTCTTGTTTGACCTGATGCCATGGGGCCATAAGCTGGGTCAATGCAATCACCGTAGGTACCTGCTCCAAAAACATTAGATGGCTCTGTAGAGCCGTAGACATCAATGGTGGTTTTGCCAGCACAAGCGTCAACACCTCCCTGAGCACTGGCACCGCCGTAGGCTAGATGTTCTACCATCCAGCAATTGCGATCGGCGAGACGGCGAATGGTATAGACTTTATTGTCTCGTTCGTCGACGAGTTCTAATGACGATTCTGGATAACAAGTGGAAGCAGTGCAGCTTGTCAGGAGGGAGCACTTTTCTTGATTAAATGATTGCATGGTTGCACACTGATTGGCGGAAACCGGAATAGCAAGTCTTTCTAATGATTCTTCGCCGGTTTTGGTATTATATGAGGCGACATAATACGTGATTGGTTGATTGGGTGTTGGTGGAGAAAAATCTAAGCCTTGATAGATATGTTCATCACTGGTTTCGTTATCATACCAACGAAGTGTGTCTACGCTTAATGGTATAACATCTAAATTTATTTGATTGGGTGAGCAAGTGAAGGAAAAATTTTCTGGTTTTTGTGGGAAGGAAATAAGACAGCGAAGACTGACAGCATTGTTTTCAACTTCGCTGGCAAGCTGAGGCCGAAATTTATTATTGTCATTTGAGATGGTATATAAATAAATTTTATTATTATCAATACTGCTTGTGTGATAGTATCCTGCTATGCCTTGAGAGCCCAAACCATTGCTTTGTGTAATATCATAATTTCCGGAATATACAACATTTGCATTACTAGGACTATGCCAGCGAGAAATTAAAGTAGAATTATTTTGATTATTTGCCCCAGTACCGCCAAGAGCTTTGTCTAAAATTACTGGCTCCCCTTCTGGACCACCGGTGGGAATTGTCCAGCCTGCGGGGCAGAGACCAGTGACATTTTCTTGGGGACCAGTGTAATTATTGCCATTATTTGCAGTTGGCTCCTGCATTACAGCTTGCCAGTTATATAAATAGCCACATTGATTAGTTAAAATTCCTGAGCCACATTGTCTTGTTTGACCAGAAGCCATAGGGCCATGGGCAGGGTCAATGCAGTCGCCATAGGTGTTTTCTCCGAAAATATCTGAGTAGGTGGTAGTACTATTTGTGTTTAAAGTAGTTTTGCCAGCGCAAGCGTCAACATCTCCCTGAGCACTGGCACCGCCGTAGGCTAGGTTGTCTACCATCCAGCAGTTGCCATCGGCGAGACGGCGAATGGTGTAAGTTTTATCATCGCGCTCATCAATGAGTTCAATAGAGGCTTCTTGGGGACAAGCATAATTGCCTTCCGCTCCAGAACATTTAGGTAGAGCTAGGCAGTCGGCTTTAGTAAAGGCTTGCATAGTGGGGCGAGGATTGATGGGACGGGTAAAGGTAAGAGGTCGAAGATTGCAACCAGATAATTCTAAGGTGAAATCTGTTGTAAAGTCAAAAATGGGGATGGCAACAGTGCAGGAGTTGGGAGTAAGCGGAGTGATTTGATGAGTGGGGTCGGCAGAGGACCAAGAGCAAGTGGCGCCTATTCCCTGAGCGGTAGAAGTGAGAATAACATATTCTTGAAGCGTATTATTAGAGCTATCCTCTACTCCTTCTAGACTTTTTACTTCGCCGGTAAAATTAGCTTGAGTAGTATAGCAGGCAGGCTCCATGGCCATAAAATAACCATCGCCGCCGGGGGGGTTAAGTTTGATAAATCTATGACCATTAACTAGAACCACAGAGCCGGCTTCCCAGTCAGCGACAGTGGTTGGTTGGGCAAAAATTTGAGTTGAGAAAAAGAGGCAAATTAAAGTGGTGATGAGAAAAAAAGCTTGATATATCAAGGTTTTTTTAGGATAAACTAGTATTTTGCTGGTATTTTTTAACATTTTTAACTTGTTTATTTTAGCCTAAATTGAGAAGAATTGCAAGAGGGAAAAGCGTCAAATTTTGTATTTAGCCGCGATAAATCAAAACGCCCATA
>CAYJFT010000033.1:0-4038 GCA_964369765.1 uncultured Pseudomonadales bacterium
CGCGGGCAGGAAAAATCGGGTGACTTTAGGGCATTTTAGGGGCCTGTAAGTATATTGTAGAGGGTGTTTTTACAAAACGAGAAAGTGTTGCTTTTGCTGGCGGACTTTAGGCTTTTTTAATGGTTTTAAAAAAATCCTATTTTAGGCAGCGGATAGCCAACCCGTGGCCCTTATTGTAGTTGAACTGCGGGCTGACATTGTTATTAGTCAGGTACAGATTGTAGGCGCGCGTGGAGCTGTACTGGGTACTACTCCACCAATAGCCGCCCCCGCTCTGACCACCATCTGTAGAGCCCGTGCTAAGAGTTCTTCCTGAAAAAATACCATTAAATAGATTTGGATTAATATAACGATATGTTAATGTTGTAGAGCTTTGACTACTACCGTCACTACCACCACTACCACCAAAAGCTTTGTCTAAATTTTCAAAATCATTATTGGAAGGCAGAGTAAAGCCAGTGGGACAAAGACCAGTCACATCATCTTGGGTAATAAGTGTGCCGCCCTCATAGGCTAGTGAGTCTTGCATTGCCGCTTGCCAGGTGTAGAGATAACCACAAATACCATTTTTACAAGGACTAATGGACAAAGGTAAATACCCTGGATCAACACAATCTCCATAAGTCCCCAACCCAAAGTTATTAGAAGCATCAGAAGAGCTACTAGGATAAGTTATAGTTTGTCGATTAGCACAATAATCACTACCACCACTGGCGGTGGAGCCACCATAGGCCAGGTTGTCGACCATCCAGAGTTTACCATCGGGGAGTTTGCGGAAAGTGTAGGATTTATTGTCACGCGGGTCGGTGAGTTCTAGGGTGGCATCGGCGGGGCAGGAGTCTTGGGTGCAAGAGGGCATAGAGGCGATGTATTCATCGGTAACTTCGGAGGTGGTTTTGGGGGTGGGGTCTTTAAGGCAGCGAATGGCTAAACCATAATCTCTGTTAGTATTTCCATATGGATATATGTTGGAGTTACCGTGCACAGCTAGTTGAAAAGCATTGGCGTCTCCATAAGCATTCCCAGACCACCAATAACCACCGCTCAATTGATTGGTAAAAAACCCACTTGCATCAGAGTATCCCGACATAACTGCATTAAATAATTTTTGATTTCTGTATTTTGCTATTAAATCAGGGGAATTTTGTGCATTTTCACCATTGCCACCAAATGAATAATCTAGCTTACGAAAATCTTCAACATCGGGTAACTCAAACCCATCAGGACATAAACCGGAAAGATTTTCTGTTGGCCCACTATATGAACGATGCATATAAGCAGTTTGTTGTTGTGTTGCAGCTTGCCAATTATAAATATAACCACATTGACCATCTAGTGGTTGGTCTGGTCCACAATAACGTGTAAACCCAGAACTCATTGCACCTATAGCTGGATTACCACAATCTCCATAAGTGTTAATTCCAAAATTATTCGAAGGCGTATTTGAACCGTCAGGGTTACTTAAAAAATTACGTTCAAGGCAATAATCAGTGCCCCCATTCAATGTTGATCCTCCGTAGGCGAGATTATCAACCATCCAGAGTTTACCGTCGGGGAGTTTGCGGAGAGTATATTGCTTGCCATCGCGGTCGTCAATAGCTTCAATAGTGGCTTCGGCGGGACAATTTGTTTCATCCTGACAAGTGGGCATAGCGGCTATTTGTGCAATGGTGATTTCGGAGATTTTGGGCATTGTTTTTACGGTTATATCAGTACTTAAGTCTCCAGTCATATTACAACCAATGACAGTGGGGGTAAAGGTGGTTTCTTCGTCGAGGGTGGGGATTTGAATGGTGCAGCCGGTGGTCCGACCATTGGCGTCGGGGAGAATGGTCCAGTTGGGGGTAACTGGAGAGCCGTCGGAAGTAGTGGCGGACCAGGTGCAAAGGGGGCCAATGCCGGTGGCATTGGAGACAGAGAGGGTGAAGGTGGGGTCTGTCCCCTGCCCTACTTGGTCTATTATAATAGAATCAGCGTCGGGGATATCGCAAAGAGGTTCCATGGCCATGAAATAGCCATCGCCCCCGGGGCCGTTGAGTTTGACAAATTTATGGCCGTTGAGGAGAACGATAGAGCCGGCTTCCCAGTCGGCGACGGTGCGGAGTTTGATTTGGGCTTGGGTAGTGATGGGAAAGAGGAGGGAAAATAGAAATAAGAGAGATAAAATCTTTGACATAGGGAAATAATAGGATATTTTGATGAAAATGTCAACTAGGTCAAAAGGGGTCAGTTAGGAGAAATTAATAAGAATTTATAACTCTGGAGTGAGCCTGGAGTGATATAATATGGGGACTTAGAAAAGTTCTACAAAATCAAAGAGGAGGATGAAGAAAATGGGTAAGAAATTGCAAACTTGGGATAAATCGCTGGGAAACAAAGGCAGAGAGGACAAAGGCTGGGCGGGCAGAATTGCTGCTCGGCAGAAGCGGAAACTGAAAAAGAATTATGAAGACTCTGGAGAGGCGGTGGTCCGGGTCTTGACTTGGACAAATTTACTAGTAGTGAGTGGCCTGGTAATTTTCTTTTGCTTGTGTCTGGGAGGAATAATGGCAGGAGCGGGGCGTGAGTACTTTAATTTGTGTGCTGCTAGCTGGGGTGTATGGCAATTTATAATAAAATTTGTCAAATGGGTAATTAGCGATGTAAATGTTTTAGGAAATGAGGTGATTTGGTGGCGGCTTTATGCTTTGACTACTTGGATGGGGGCAGCAATGTTAATGGTAATCACTCAACTTAATGGTGAACCAAGATTATTTTTGCAGCTAGGAGTTTTTGTGGGGATATTCTTGTTAATCAAAGCCAGTCAATTATTTCTTTACAAAGTACGGATGTTTTCATTGCACTTTTACGAGACAGAAGGGATTGTGGTCTTATCTACTAGTATGGCGTTCTTGGGCTTGGCTTTGCTACAAGAAATTATGACTTTAAAAAGCTCTGACACAGAAATCGTGACGATATCTTTGTTGGGCTTAGTGCTAGGCTGGTGCCTGGGAAACTGGCTGCTTACGGCAATAAAAGTGACAGAGGGGGTGCAAGAGCTGCGGGATGAGAAGATGACGCTGATGGAGGAAAAATGTGGTTGGTGTGAGGATGAAGAGGGTGATAGTGATGGCTATAATTAAGGTAAAAGGTGGAGAAATTTTCTAAGTGGGCCCGGGGCGGGAAATACGCCCCGGGTTTTTACTTTTTAATAGGAGAAAAAGTGAGAGGATGTTTGCCTGGATGTGCTATAATAGGCAGATGAAAAAAAGTGACTTGATAATAAAAGATTTTAAGGAGGTGCCGGATTTTGTAGCCTGGGAAGAGCGGATTGCTGATTATTGGCAGAGCGAGGAGATTTTTCAAAAGAGTTTGGAGGGGACGCGCGAAGGAGAAGAGTGGGTTTTTTATGACGGGCCGCCTTTTGCGACCGGGCTACCTCATTATGGACATCTGGTGGCCAGTACCACCAAGGATGTGTTTCCGCGTTTTCAGACGATGCTAGGGCGCTATGTGCGCCGGATCTGGGGTTGGGATTGCCACGGGCTGCCGATTGAGAATATCATTGAAAAAAAACTAGATTTGAACAATCGGCGCCAGGTAGAAAATTTTGGGGTGGATAAGTTTTGTGAGGAATGTCGGGGGACGGTGCTAACTTATGCGGATGAGTGGAAAAAGACCATCCGGCGCCTAGGGCGGTTTGTAGACATGGAAAATGATTATAAAACCATGGATGTGGATTTTATGGAGAGCGTGTGGGGGGTGTTCAAGGAGCTGTGGGAAAAAGAGCGGGTGTACAAAGATTATAAACCAATGCATGTTTGCCCGCGCTGTAGTACGCCGCTGTCTAATTTTGAGGTGACACAGGGTTATAAAGAGGTGAATGATTTGAGCGTGATGGTGGAATTTGTCTTGCGAGCACCGGGGGATTTGGGGCTAGAATTGGAGCCGGGGATGAGGGCAAGCTTGGTGGCGTGGACGACAACGCCTTGGACACTGCCGGGGAATTTTTTATTGGCGGTGAATCCGAGTTTGGAGTATAGTGTGGTGAAAGTGATG
>CAYJFT010000033.1:4048-5397 GCA_964369765.1 uncultured Pseudomonadales bacterium
GAAACGGTGATGGAAGGGCGGGGGGTGGGGGGCTGGCAAGTGATAATGACAATACTAGGTGATGAGCTGGTGGGGCGAGAATATGAGCCAGTGTTCCCTTATTTTGCGGGGACAGCGGGGGCTTTCCGGGTGGTAGAAGCAGATTTTGTGGGGGCGGATGAAGGAACAGGGGTGGTGCATATAGCGCCGGCTTATGGTGAAGATGATTTTATGGTGGGGAAAAGAGAGGACTTGGAATTGATTCATCATGTGGATTTGGAAGGGCGCTTTGTGGCGGCAGTGACTGATTTTGCCGGGATGGAAGTGCGGGTGAAGATTGGTGAGAAAGAAGTGCAGCCGGCCGATGTAGCAATAATAAAGTATCTGGCCGAGCGAGGGGCATTGTGGAAAAAGCTGAAGATAAAACATAGTTATCCCCATTGCTGGCGCTGTGATACCCCTCTACTCAATTATGCCACGGCCAGTTATTTTGTGCGGGTGAGCGAGATGCGTGGGGAGCTTTTGGAGGCAAATGAAGCAATTAATTGGGTACCTGAACATTTAAAAGCAGGGCGGTTTGGCAAATGGCTGGCGGGGGCGCGAGATTGGGCGGTATCACGAAATCGTTTTTGGGGGACACCACTGCCACTATGGGTGAGTGAGAGCGGGGAGTTTATTTGCGTGGGCAGCCGGGCGGAACTAGAAGAATTAAGTGGGGTGGGGGTAGAGGATTTGCATAAACCGGTGGTAGATAAAATTGTGATTAAACGGGATGGAGTGGAGTATCGGCGGATTGATGAGGTCTTTGACTGTTGGTTTGAGAGTGGCAGTATGCCCTATGCTAGCGGGGTGAGTTTTCCGGCCGATTTTATTAGTGAGGGTCAGGATCAAACCCGGGGCTGGTTTTATACTTTGCACGTACTAGGGGTGGCGCTACGGGGGCGGGCAGCATTTAAAAATGTCTTGGTCAATGGGGTAATTCTGGCCGAGGATGGCAAAAAGATGAGCAAGAAATTACAAAATTATCCTGATCCACAAGAAATTTTTGATAAATATGGGGCGGATGCTTTGCGGCTATATTTAATGTCTTCGCCGGTGATGAAAGCGGAGTCACTAAATTTTGAAGAGAAAGAAGTGGGGCGTTTGCGGCGGCAAGTAGAGGTAATACTGTGGAATGTCTATGTGTTCTGGCGGGAAGCAACTACCGAGGATTGCTCGGTAGTTGGGGCGGACCAGAGGGAAAATGCCGGGGGAACTACCGAGGATTGCTCGGTAGTTGGGGCGGATTTGGACTTGTTGGATAAATATTTGCGAGTGGCGACTAGCGAGCTGGCAATGGGAATGAAAGCGGAAATGAGTGAATATCAGGT
>CAYJFT010000033.1:5407-8315 GCA_964369765.1 uncultured Pseudomonadales bacterium
TTTTTGTTGTTTTGTTTGTGTTTTTTTGGGTTTTTTTTTTTGTTTTTTTGTTGTGTTGTTGGTTGGTGGTGTGTGGGGGGCGGCCCGCCCCCCCCCCCCCCCCCCCCCCCCCCCCCCCCCCGCGCGGGGGGTGTTTGGTGAGACTTTAATGACCCTAAGTAAAGTGATGGCGCCAATAATGCCGTTTTTAGCGGAGCTTTTGTATCAAAATTTGGGGGGAAAATTGGAGTCGGTGCATTTGGAGCGCTGGCCGGAAGCAGAAGTGGTTTTGGGCAGCGAGGTAGTAAAAGCAGAAATTGAAGTATTGCAAGAAGTTTTGGAGCTAGGCCGGAGTGAGCGCAAAGCAACGGGTCTGAGAGTGAGACAGCCGCTGAGCGAGATGCGGGTGATTTTGGCGCAGGAGGAAGTGATCAGGCTAAGCGAAGAGAGTGTGGCGATTTTGGCGCAAGAACTAAATGTGAAAAAAGTGCTTTTGCAAGTAAGTGAAGGAGAAGAGAGGAAAATGCGAGTGGAGTTTGAAACAGAGCTAAGTGAGGAGCTACGAGCAGAGGGGGCGGCGCGCGAACTGATGCGAGAAATCGCCAGTGAGCGCAAGAAACTGGGTCTGGGAACGCGAGATGATTTTGTCTATCCGGTAGAGACAATCCCAGTGGGCTGGCAAAAAGAAATTGAGACTAGAACCAATAGTAAGCTGGAGCTGAAAAAATAAAAAGGGATAAACGGTGAGATGAAAAAAAGCGGCGGCAAGTATTTAACAGGATTATTGCTGGGCGGGGTGATAGTGATTACTGGGGCAAATTTATGGTTAGAGTGGCAGAATCAACAGCCGCTGCCGGTAGAAGAGCGAGTAGTAAAAAAAACTTATGGCTGGTTTTTTCCCCAGCAAGCAGTGGCACAAGGAAAAACTCCAGAAGCAAGTGAAGGGATGGAGATTGCAGCCCAGGCGGCTGTGGTCATTGATGCCCAGAGCAAGCAAGTTTTGCTAGAAAAAAATAGTGATGAATTGCTTTATCCGGCTTCTTCGACCAAAATGATTACTGCCCTAGTGGCCAAAGAAAATTATCCAGCGGGGAGCAGTTTTTTAATCAGTGAGGCTGATTTGAGCGATGGTAATACTTTGGGTTTGGGGGTGGGAGAAAAGATTGGCTTGGAAACTTTGCTACAGGGACTATTAATTAGCTCGGATAATCAAGCGGCGGCAATTTTGGCCAATCATTATCCGGGAGGAAGAGAAGCTTTTGTAACAGCAATGAATCAAAAGGCGTTAGAGCTAGGGATGAGCGCAAGTTATTTTGATAATCCCCAGGGCTATGATGGAGCAAATCATCAGGTGACGGCGCGAGATTTGAGCTTGGCAGCTTGGGAGGTGATGAGAGATGAAGATTTGCAAAAAATTGTGGCCACAGAGAGCTCTGGGGTGATTAATGATTATGGAGAGACTTATAGCTTTGCTAATACTAATCAATTGCTGGGTTTAAATAGCAATGGTTGGCGAGTGGAAGGAATTAAAACGGGGACAACGCCACTGGGGGGAGAAGTTTTGGTGTCTTGGGCAGAGAAAAATGGGGTGGAATTGCTAATAGTTGTAATGGGAGCGGAAAACAGGTATAATGAAACGGTGAAAATAACAGAGTTTGTAGAAAATAATTATCAGTGGAGAGAAAGAGAGCTATGGCCGTAGGTAAAACTGGACCAAATTTGACTGATTTTATGAGTGGGGTGCGGGTGAGTTTGTGGGTGACAGGGGGTGCTTTGGGTTTGTTTATTTTGGGACAAGTGGTGGTAAATATTGCGGCGAGTCTGATGCCAGAAACAGTGGAGGTAAATTTACCGGTGCCCAATTATGCTTTTGGGGCGCTACCGCCAATAGAATTTGCCTATGATAGTGAAACAGTGCGGCCCAGCCAATTTGTGGTAGAGGTAGATGGGGTAGAGGTAGATGGAGAGATAAATTGGCCGGTTTTTGGGGAGCGGGGAGCGGCGGCGCAAATGATAGAAGTTTATGAGTTAGAGCCGCTTTTGGCCACGCTAACCAGTGAGCAAAAAGCTCGTGATATTGCTACTAATTTGGGTTTTTATGATGAGCCAAATTCTAGTAATCCCAATAGTTATGTTTTTAGTTATGAAGGGGAGGCTTTGGACGAGGCTTTGGAGGTAAACCTGGAAACAATGTTTGTAACTTTGCTGACTAATTATTTAAACACAGAAGGAGTTTTTGCCCCGCGAGATGCTTTGGGTAATACACAAGTACCAGACCGGACTAGTGCTATAGAGGCAGTGCAGTTTTATTTAGAAACGGCGGGAATTTTGCCGCCAGACTTGAATTTGGCTCAAACTAATGTGGAATACCGGAAAAAGGTGGGCAATCGTTTGGGACCAGTAGAAGATTTTGCCGAGGCAGAATACACTAGTGTTAGTATTCCCCGGTCGCCACTACCAGGATGGCGTGATGGTGAGCCGACCAATTATGGCTTTTATGGCCCGGATAATATGGCCAGTATATATGGTGTGGTGGGCAAAACCAATGACAATCAAAATGTAGTGGTGGCCTTGAATGACTATTATTATGCTCTGGACACGGGGGTGGAGGGAAGTTATTATTTGCGGAGCGTGGGTGAGGCTTATGAAGCCTTGCAGCTGGGTGAGGGTTATATTATTAATCCCTATGGGGCCCAAAAAGCAGTGATTAATCAAGTTTTGCTGGGCTATTATGAATCTCATCAGGAGCAGGAATATTTACTGCCCATTTATGTTTTTTTGGGTGAGAATGGTTTTATGGCTTATGTGCAAGCACTGCACCCAAGCATGCTCAGGGGAGCGAGCACTGGGGAGAATTAAGGGGGGGTGGGTGGGGGAATTTGCTAATTAATCCAAAGGAAGATAGATTATAATAGTAATTATGAATAGA
>CAYJFT010000034.1:0-839 GCA_964369765.1 uncultured Pseudomonadales bacterium
TGTATGGGGGGCTATTTTTTTGTTAACTTTTTTGGTTCCCATGGGGGGTTTTATGGGGGTGGGGGGGGTTTGGGGGGGGGGTGGGATTAGGATGATTGGTTGTAGCGGGGCGAGAGGTGGTGGAGCGGGTGACTGAGGGATCGGTTGAAGTATTTGGGTGTGAAGTACTAGGGCGAGAAGTGGGGGTGGGGGAGGGGCGAGCGGGGGAGGGCGCGTGTTGAGTGGGGGGAATAAAGACAGTTTGGGGGCGAGGAAGATGATTTTGAGCCATTACTTGCCGAGTGATAGTAAATAAACTTTGGGTATAATTACCAATAATACGAACTGGGGGAACTAGAGTAGATTTTTTTGGGGGGGATTTGGTAATGGTGCAAATTAAATTGCCATTAAGGAGATTGCAGTCGATAATGCTGATAATGGGAAAGGGGGGAGAGATCGGGAAGAGTGGGGGAAGAAGGGGGAGAGGAGGCAGGGGAGGATGAAGAGCGGGGTGGGGGGGTGGGGGATTTATGATCAACGTGAGGTAATAGAAGGTTTTGGCGGGCCATAATATCGATAGTGAAATGGAGAAAGTCAGCGGTGAGAAAATTGAGGTCGGTGGCACCGGTAATTTGTGAATTAAAAAAAGAAAAGTCTGATTCTAGGGTTGATTTGGGATAGGCGATTAATTGGGTTTGAGGACCGTGGAGTTTAGCGAGGCACTGAATAATTTTATCCGCGGGGAGAGGGGAAGCTTGAAAGAGAAGACGACGATTGTCATAAGGGGAGAAAACAACGGCCAAAATTTGATTAACAAAGTCTTGATAAAGAATGGGAGCGAAACTAATTTCTGGATCATA
>CAYJFT010000034.1:849-4427 GCA_964369765.1 uncultured Pseudomonadales bacterium
AGACGGTCACGAGAAAGGTGGCGCAGCATAAAATGAAAAAGGAGGTGAGGAGAGCTAGGATTAATGACATCGCGGGCCAAAAGGAGGGTTTTTTTGGGAAGATGAGTGAGAAATTGTTGTAAAGCTTCTTGATGAAGATTATGAAGTTTTTGTAGGCGAATTTGTTCTTCGGCGGCAAAGCGAGGAAAGGTGTCTGAGCGAGTAATTAAAAGAGTGGGTTCATGACGCAGGGCAAGAAAGTCTAAGAGAGTTTGATAGTGAAAAGGAGTTTTTTCCCAGCCATAAAGGGCAATAATTTTGTAAAAGCTTTGTTGGCTAAGAGAAAATTTAATTTCTTTGTCTGTGAGAGTAGTGGGGTCTAAATAATAGACACCAAAACCGCGCTTTTCAAGTTCTACTTGAAAAGCGCGAGAAAACTCTCCCTGAGGACCAAGAAGAAGGACTTGGGAAAGAGATTGACTAAGTTGCGTCACCAAGCGCTGATACATAAGATAATTATGACATAAAAAAGGAAAAAAAGCAATTAATTGCGTTAATAAAAATTGTAGAAAAGAACTACTTGAGTGGAAATTATCTTACTCCAGAGGTTGCGGAAATACTGCGGTAATTATGCGGTAATAAGTAAATTATCCCGATTTATCAGACTTTTTTATCTAAAACCTGATTAAGTAGGGCATCTGGGGCAGCATTTTGAGCTCGGGGGATATAAGTAAATGTAGTGGGAAGTGCAAGCTCGGTGAGAATCTCCTGACATTGATTGGCTAAAATTTGCATTCTAGAGTCTTTGATTTTCCAGCGGCCAGAGAGCTGCTCAACAACCAATTTGGAGTCTAGGCGATAAATTATTGCTTTTGGGAGCTGTGAGAGGGATTTAAGCCATTTAAGACTGCTTAAGACAGCTAAATATTCGGCTTCATTATTGGTTTTGACTCCTAAAAAAAGACCTTGCTGAAAAACAATGGAGGCAGTGGCCTCTGAGCCGGAAAACACTACAAAAGCACAAGCGCTGGGACCAGGGTTGCCTCTGGAGCCGCCGTCGGTGTTGATATAATATTGCATAGAGAGGAAAATGGCGATAATTAAGAACGGCGTTCAATAATTAAGACTCTACCTTCTTCTTCATCTTGAGAATAGCTAGTATAATCGGCTAAATCAGGGTTTTCATTAATGAAATTGTGAGCATAAAAGCGCTCACTAGAGTTGAGACGATAAAGATGATAGCTACCACCGTAGCGAGAAATTTTGTCAATGCCTTTTTCAATCATTTCACGAATTTTAATTTCTCGGCTATCACGATAATCATTAATATTAACAATTAAACGTTTGTCTTGGAGCTGCTCTAAATAAATAATTCTTAGCAGGCGCTGGAGAGAGGCGATGGTTTCGCCGTGATGACCAATAATAATCCCTGTGTCTTGTTCAGAGTGGGCAATCCGATGGGTGTGGGTATTATCTTCTTCTTCTAATAAAATCTCATAGTCTTGCAATAGGAGAAGATCTAGAAGATTGGCTAAGTTTTTTTCGATAGCAAGAGGGGGATTTTGGGGGGATTTTTTTTCTATAGTAGTCATAATTTCCTTTCGATTAAGCCTGCTTGGTAAAAAAGCGTTTGAGGCTAGACGCATAAATAACTATTCCTCCCCAGCCACTGATTTTGACTTGCTGGACAATACTAAAGAGAGTACTAACAATCCAGTAAAGGCCCAAGCCAGAGGGCAGAGAAAGGGCAATAAAACCAGTCATAATTGGCAGTAGGAAAAGCATTTGTTTTTGCATAGTAGCGGCCATTTGAGCGGAATTATTTTCTTTTTTATTTAATTCTTGGATGGATTTTTTCTTGGAATTATTAGGGACCAAATCTCTTTTTTCACCACCTGGGAGAGTCATAATAGATAAGAAGAGTTGGGAGAGGGCGGCGAGAATGGGAATAATATAGAGAGGATCTGGGGTGGTGAGATCCAACCAGAGAAATTGAGTGTTTGCAATGCCTTCTGTACCAATTAAGCCGATTAAGGCTTGATAAATAAAGATAAGCATGACCAATTGCAGGAGCTGAGGAAGACAACCAGAGAGAGGATTGACATTGTGTTTTTTGTAAAGCTCCATTTGGGCAAGTTGTAGGGCTTTGGGGTCATCTTTATATTTTTGGCGTAAATCGGCCACCTCACCAGAGAGACCTTGGATTTTTTTCATGGAAATCAGGGATTTGTAGGTGAAAATCAAAAGAATACCACGAAAAAGAATGGTAAAGATAATAATTGCCAGCCCCAGGCTGCCAGTAAGGTTATTAAGCCAAACTAAAATACTTATAATTCCATCAGTAAACCAAGACATAGAGGGACATTATACCACATAGAAATAGGTGGGGGAGAATTAAAAACAAGTAAAAAGGCGGCGGAGACCGCGAAAGAGGCCGCGCCAGCCATGCTGGCGCGTCTGTTGCAAAAAGTATTCACTACAGGGAGGATCATGCTTGCATTCACTAATATAGCCAAAAGCGGAGATAAGAAAAATCCGCCGAAGCTGATGAGTAGCTTTGTGAAATTTGAGGATAAAAGAGGCTAGAAAATTAAGCAAGAAAGTTTTGCGACTAAAAAGCGCGATTAATTAATTAAATGCCTTTGCGCTTGACGCTTAATTTGGAGCGACCTTTGAGGCGACGTCGTTTAAGAACATCGCGGCCTTTGGCGGTCATCATCCGCTTGAGAAAGCCATGCTTGCGCATACGTTTGTGTTTTTTTGGTTGCCAGGTTCTTTTCATAATAGGGGGTATTATATCACAATTTGGTTAATTTTTGGGTTTAAATGGCATGACCACGTATTGCCAGGTGTCATCAGTGGGAGTGGTAAGCATAATAGGACGATCAGAACCATTGAGACCCAAGGTAATACTATCGGAGTCCTGGAGAGTGAGAAAGTCTAATAAATAGCGAATATTAAAGGAAATTTGGTGCTTTTCGCCGGTGTGAGTAAGAAACTCTTGTTTGCTTTCAAAAGCGCCCTCTGCGGCGGAATTAGCGGTAAATTTAAGGTTTTCGTTTTGAATCTCTAACTTGACAATATTATTGGAAAAGCGGGCAAAAACAGCGGCTTTATTTAGATTTTTGATAAATTCGGCGCGGTCTAGCTCTATTTTGGTCTGAAATTCCAAAGGAATGATTTTTTCAAAAGGGGGGAAATTACTACTGATAAGCTTGGAGAAATAAGTGAGGGTGGGGGTAAAGAAAAAAACCTGCTCACCCTCTGGGTCGTAAACAAATTCTACGCTGTCTTGGGAGAAAATTTGCAAGAGAGAGGTGACTTCGGTAATAGATTTGGCGGCAAAAAGGAGGGTTTTTTGATGAAAAAAGTCGGAGGGGTGGGTTTGGGAAAAAAGTGAGAGGCGAAAGCCGTCAGTGCAAACAATTTGTAGGGCATTGCCTTGGCCCTGGAGGAGGATGCCGGTGAGAGCAGGTCTAGACTGATCAGCACTGGCGGCAAAGGCGACTTTTTTGACAATATTTTGCCAAAAATCTATAGTGGTGGTTTGAGCGGCGGTGGTAAGAGGGGTAAAATCGGGAAATTCACCGGTGAGAAGG
>CAYJFT010000034.1:4437-6693 GCA_964369765.1 uncultured Pseudomonadales bacterium
TTTGACTTTGTCTCGACCATTAACCAAAAGTAATTCTTTTTCCAAAAGCTCCAAGGTGGTTTCTTTTTGATCAAAAAAGGAAATGGTGTCCAAGAAAATCTTGCCATTGACGATTAAATCTTCTTTTTGTTCTAAGGGGGCCTGAATGGTAGTATGGAGATTAATTTTGACCCCAGAGGTGAGGTCGGTGGTGGTGAGCTGAAGAGTGGTGTCGGTAAGGCGGAGAAGAATACCAGAGAGAACCGGGAGATGTGGGCGGCGAGAGAGAGTTTTGGTAAGTGATTTGCCGGCCAAGGCGAGATCTTTTTGAGTGAGAGTGATTTTCATATGGGTTGATTATATAACAGAGATAGGGGAAATTGGAGGGAAAAAGAGGGGGGGGTGGGTGGGGTGGGGCGGAATCAAACAAGAGTGGGGCAACTTGACAAAAAGCCTGGTGATGATACAATATGATATATTCTAAGTCTATGAAGATCTCTAAAGCGAGGTTTTTTAATGGATAAGATCTATAAAAAATTGCGGAGGTAAGAATAATGGGTAAACTAGAAGTGGTAAGAGAGTGCGAAAGACAATATGAGAAATATGATGAATTAATGATGGTAGTAGGGACAATAAAGAGAGAAGGCACAAAGCAAAAATCCCCGGAACAAAGACGAGAGAGAGTTGCTTATTTAAACAAAAAAATTGAGAAAGTGATAAACAAAATTGGTAACTCAATAATGACTCTAATAATTTACTACAATTATAGTCCAACAAGATGTTTGGAGACTTTTTTTAAATTGAATTATCTAATACAAAATATGAATTTATTAATAAAGTACAAAGAATTGATGTTGGAATTAATGCTGGAGAAGCTAGAGGGAGAGAGCCTAGATGAAGTTTATTATTTGGCAAGAAATTTTGATAGTGCTTTATTAAACAGAGGTTTGGAGAGTAAAGACTATGGCGAGAAAGCAATGAGAGTAATTGCTAGAAAGCGGACAAATGATGATTTATTTTATTTAGCTAAATATGGTTTTGGCTCGATAAATGATCAAGAATGGGTAAAGAAAATTGCTATGGATGAGGTAAAGGACAGAGATTTGGATAAAGCATATGAAGTTTATTTACAGTTTAGAGAAAAGAATATGTACGAAAAACATAAGGTGATAAGAAACCCATTAAATGAAGTTGAATCCCACTCATAGAGTGGGATTTTTTTTGCTTAAAAAAGGGAGTGGGCGGGGGGGTGGGGAAAAAGCTTGACAAAATGGGGTAAAAATGGTATTATAATTAATATTCTAAGTCTATTTCTGGCCCTAAAAGCGGGGTTTTAAATGGACAAGATCTAAGAAAATTAAATCGCAAAATTCAAGGAGGATGTGAAAAAAAATGAGTAGTAGAGAGAAATTAATTAATGAATCCGTAGAAAATTACGGAAAACTTAAGGCTTTAACAGGCAAAATGACACCCCTAAATTCGCGGTTTTCAGTGAAAACCGGAGTGGAAAGAAGCAGTGAACAAAAAAGGATTCATCAGGAGATTAATAAAACTCTGGTGAAAATAGGGGAAACCCTGATAAACCTAATTGTTTATCACGATTACCCAACAGAGGCATTAGAAGATTTCTTTAATGATAATATCTTTAATAAAAGAAGAGAATTAAAGATGAAACTCTGGGAGGCAATGCTCAAAGAGATTTTGAGTAGAAAAATGACAGAGGAGGAGTCATTAAGAGGGTTGCTGCATTTGGCAGACAACTTTGACTCAAGCTTGAGAGAGAGGGGAGAAAAACCCAGATACAAAGGAATGATTTTGGAAATAATTGTGAGAGGAATGGATAAGGACTTAATGCTGCACATTGGCGCCAGTGGATATAAAAATCAGGAATGGCAGCTGGTCATGAAAAAAATTAAAGAGAACAACTGGGAGGAAGAGTTAGAAGCTTACAGATTTATGGTTAAAAGAAACTCGGTGTTAAAGCCGAGAGATAGAGCGGTTTAATAAAAAACGAAACCCACTTTTAAAGTGGGTTTTTTTAGTTTAAAAATTGAGAAGGTGAATTAATAAGTTGAAATTAAAGTAAATTAATGAGATGGAAAAAATTATCTATATATAGATAGTGGTAGTAGTAGGGGAGGGTAAAGTTGGTGGAAAAGTGGAGTGAACCAGAGGGGGATGGTTGTTGGGGGCGGTGGAAAAGTGGGGTGGGGGGTGGGGAAAAGTTTTGGGGATAAGGGGGGGCGTGGGGAAAGAGGGTGAGAGTTATGCTAGGGG
>CAYJFT010000034.1:6703-7824 GCA_964369765.1 uncultured Pseudomonadales bacterium
TTTTTTTTTTTTTTTTTTTGTTGTTTTTTTTTTTTTTTTTTTTTTTTTTTTTTTGTGTTTTTTTTTTTTTTTTTTTGGTGGTTGGGGGGGGGGCTTATGTACCTAGGAGAGCGGATTTAATTTGATTGAGGTCTTGTTGGAGGGTTTCATCGCTGCGGAGGTCTTGATTGATTTTGGTCACAGCATGTAGAACGGTGGTGTGATCGCGATTGGAAAAAATTTTGCCAATTTCACTATAAGAGAGGGAGAGCTCGGATTTAAGGAGAAACATGGCTAGATGACGAGCGCGAACGATTTCCTTTTGGCGTTTTTGGCCACGGAGAATGGACTGTTTAAGGTTGAAGTGGGTAGCGACGGTAGAGAGGATGTCGTGGGGTTGGAAGCGGCGGGTAGAGAGCTCTTGTTTTTGTTGAGCGCCTAGGATTTCCAGGACGACTTCATTATTAAGGGGACGTTTTTGTAGCTGAGTAATTGAGCGGATTTTGGAGACAATGCCTTCTAATTTGCGGGCGGAATCGACTTTGGAGGCAATAATTTGGGCTAACTCGATGGGGAGGTCAAGATTGAAGGATTTGGCTTTGGCCAGGAGAATAGCGCTGCGGAGCTCAAAAGGGGGTTGTTGAATATCAATATTGAGGCCGGCGGCAAAACGAGAGCGGAGACGGTCTTCAAGGAGAGGGATTTCGTAAGGGGGGCGATCGCTAGTGAGGACGATTTGGGCGTTTTGTTTGACCAAGGTGTTAAAAGTGTGAAAAAATTCTTCTTGGACGGCGGTTTTATTGGCGATAAACTGAATATCGTCGATGAGGAGAACTTGACAGGTGCGGTATTTTTCGCGGACTTCGTGTGTGCGGCGGGATTGAATGCTGCGGATAATGGCAGTGGTAAATTCTTCGCTGGTACAATTAACGATTTTGGTGGCTGGGTTGGCGGCCAAGAGGTGATTACCAATAGCTTGCATGAGATGAGTTTTGCCCACGCCCACCCCGCCATAGAAAAAGAGGGGATTATAGCTGATGCCGGGGTTTTCTGCGACAGAGAGGGCAGCGGAATGAGCCATTTCATTGGAACCAGAGACGGCATAGGAGTCAAAGGTGTTATTAGGGTCTAAGCCCCGGCCG
>CAYJFT010000035.1:0-905 GCA_964369765.1 uncultured Pseudomonadales bacterium
ATGCTTATTTTCCCGCTCCCCACAACTATGCAAACCACAACCCGCCATAATCAACACATTTGCCCCCGTCCCAATATAAAAATCATTATAAACTTCCTCACTTAGCCCATCAGCATTAATTATCACCGGCACCATCACGATTTCCCCTCTTGCTCCCGCCTCAACTGTTATATCCAAACCAGCCCCATTCTCTTTTAAAGCAATTTTACTCTGCCCTGAATCACTCCGTCCCACACTTTGACCATTTACCCGCAAATTATACGCTGCCCCCGCTGTTTTACTCAAATCAATAATATTACACAGCAATTCCTGCTCTGTTTGACTCAAATTATTTTGCATTCTCCCCTTTCATCCAAATTTCCAAATCCAAACTTTCTTTAAGCTCCAGCCATTCACCTTCTTTTTTCACTTTACCTTCTTCCAAAAGTATCACCCTGTCTGCCCGCCGCAAAATTGCCTCCTGATGACTAATTAGTAAAAGTACTTTTTTCTCTCGCTCCGCCAGCTCCACAAATAAATCAGCCAATTTTTCCAAGCTCCACAAATCTACCCCTGCTTCTGGCTCATCAAAAATCATCACTGGCGCATCCCGCACCAAAAGCGAAGCGATTTCCAATTTTTTCCGCTCCCCTCCAGAAAGTTCCTTATTCAATTCTCTCTCCAAAATCTCCCCCGCCAAACCCACCCTAGCCAAAATCTCTGTCATTGTCACCCTAGTCATGGCCTGGGTAGCGGCAATCGAAAAAAACTCAAACACACTCATCCCTTTAAACGCCACCGGCTCCTGAAACGCATAACTTACCCCCCCCCGGGGGCGCGGCCGGGGGCCCCCATAAGCGGCAGTGGTTTGGCCCCAAAAAACTTGCCCCGGGCGCCCCCTGTGCCCCCCCCCGCCCCCCCGCGGC
>CAYJFT010000035.1:915-7749 GCA_964369765.1 uncultured Pseudomonadales bacterium
CCCCTAAATCAGAGAAATTGTTTTCCCCCAAAAAAATTTCCCCTGCGCTCACCTTTTCCAAGCCCATCACCACTCGCGCCAAACTAGACTTACCCGCCCCATTGGGACCAGTTAAAACCACTAGTTCACCCGGCTTCACCATCAAACTCACCTGATCCAAAACCACTTTATTTGCAATTTTCCAGGTTAAATTTTTTATATTCAACACTTTTTCCAATCTAAACCCCCATATTAGTGATATTCTATCACAAAATTGTCCCTTCAACTAAACAAGCAAAATTAAACCTAGGGCTTTGTAAAATTTGTCAAAGAAAGACGCAATAATTTTGTGGACAAAAAAGGATAAATAATCAAAATTGGAATAAAAATAGGCAAAAGAAACAATATGTCCACAAAATATGCCGCCGCAAAAATTATCATACTCCCAGCTCTACCTATCATCAGCGCCAATTCAATGGCTAAAAAATACTCTACCTTATAATTGCTGGCGATTTGTTTTTGATTGGAAAAATTATAGTAACAGGTACCATTATTTAAACTCATCACATCATAATAAATTGTTTTACAAAATTGGAAAAAAATTATTGTCACCGGCATAGGCACTATCATCATTAAAACCAAAGAAAAAACAGTCAAAATAGTTACCCAAAAAATAAATTTAGGCTGAGATTTTGTCTTTAGTTTTTTAGCAAAAAGCATTCCAAACACAAAAGAAACAAAATAAAAAAATGCTGTAAAGATTCCCAAACTAAAACTGTCAGAGAAAACCTTGATGATATATAATGTCGCCAAAAGAATAAAAGCTCCACTAGAAAAACTTGCCCCAATTAAAATATTAGTCAGAAAAACTAGTCGAAATATTGAAATGATTTTGCCATCAATCTTTTTACTTCTGCCAAATTATTTCTAGAAAATGCCATCCCAATCCGTGAGGCAATCACTGGCCCCAAAGAAACCAACAAAAGCAAAATTACTCTCATTAATGACTGAGCTTGGGAATAATTAGCCACCTCATCTAATCGCCCAGTTAAATTACCCAACAAAACCACATCAAAACTATAGTAAATTTGAATAATAATGGCCGGTAAGAAAAAAAGTAACATCGGCAATAAATGTTTAGTCAAAGTTTTTACCCCAACTTTCACCAATTTTACTTCACGCAAAAAACTTTTCCAAATCAACAAATTTCCTATCACTGACATCAGCGAACAAATACCTACCGCTAATAATAAATCGCTACCATCACGAACAAAAATAAAAACCAAAACAAGTTCCAAAACTTTGGCAAAAAGCAACCATAAAGTTGCTTTCTTAAAATGATTTACCCCCCTGAAATACCAAGTAATATCTATCCCAGCAGCAATAATTTTTAGGCCAAACAGATATAAAATCAATCTTTGCTCGCTAAAACTAGCTATTAGGTAATAAATCAACAAAGCAATAATTGTTAAAATAAGACGCAAAGAAATTAACTCTGATATAAATTTCCCTAAATCTTTTTTTGATTTACATAGCAAAGAAGTTTCTCTTTTACCATAAGAGGTAGAACCAAAAACACTGATTATCAAAACAATGGCAATTACACTAGCATAATAAGAATATAAACCCACCTGTTCTGGCACCATTACTCTAGAAATATAAGCAATAAAAATAAATGGCGCCAATTTAGCCAGGCAATTAAAAATTAAATTATACCAATAATTTTCGCTAGTTTTAGGAAAAACACTCTTTTTCACCTCAAAATTATAGCATAAATTAACCACCTTTTCTGCTATAGTATTGACCAATCAAAAAATCTATTTTACCTGCTATAATCAGTCATCTATTTTATTTTATGCACAAACCAGAATTTTACCGACCAACTTATGTCCAAGTCAATCAAAACAACCTTTTAGAAAACCTGCGCGAGCTAATCAAAAACCATTCTTATCAGTACTATTTTGCCGTAGTCAAAGCCAATTGCTATAATCACGGTTTAGAAATAATTCCCTCACTCATCCAAAATGGCTGTAATTACCTAGCTGTTTCCTCAATCGAGGAAGCCCTCCAGGCTCGCCCCCATGCCCCCACCACTCCAATTCTCATTTTAGGCGACTTTCCCCTTGCTGCCTTACCGCAAATTATTAAAAATCGCTTCACTATTTCCATCAACTCACTTACCTCATTTACCAAAATTGCTGCTTTGCCCAAGCTGCCCGCAATGCATTTGAAAGTTGACACCGGCATGAATCGCTATGGGATAAAAACCATTAATGAACTTCGCTCAATTCTCACCCTAGCTCATCAGCACAATCATCACTTTGAAGGCCTTTATTCTCATATTTACTTTGCCAGCGACTCCAATCACACCCAGCTCCAATTTACTAAATTCCAGGAATTTATTAACAATTCACCACCAATCAAAATAATCCATTTGGCCCAAAGCGAAACTCTGCTCAATTATCCACCTCATCCCCAAGTCAATGGCTGCCGTCTGGGTTTAGCTCTTTATGGTTTCTATCACCAGGGTCAATCAACTTATCAACTTCTTAGCACAGTAATAGATATAAAAACACTCAGTCCCAATGAAACTCTTGGTTATAATGCAGCCTATACTGCCACTTCCAAAGAAAAAATTGCTTTACTCCCTATTGGCTATGCCGACGGCCTCATTCGCGCCAATACCAATCGTCAAATCTACATTAATGATCAACCTTATCCTATTGTTGGTAATATTTGCATGGATACCACTTTTGTTAAAATTGACCAAAACGTCCACTTGGGCGATCAAGTTTATCTTATTCGTGACAATCAACATTTAAACTCAATTGCCCAGCACTTACAAACCATTCCTTACGAAATTCTTACCTCTACCTCTGCCCGAGTCCCAATCACTTATAAAAAACTCAGCCATTAGCTGAGCTTTCTGAGCGGGTGACCAGAATCGAACTGGCTTCTTCTCCTTGGAAGGGAGACATACTACCGGTGTACTACACCCGCACTTTGCTAATTATACCATAAAAAAATTTACTTGAGCTTGGGCAAAAATCTCCACTGAGCAAAATTCTTAAAAAACACACTCCCGGTCACCAGTAAATATAAATAAGTATTAAAAGACAATAACCACGGGAATTGATATAAAATTGGGTTTTTCTCTACCGTTACCACAGTTTCGCGTACATGTACAAACAAACTGGTCCAAATTAAAGCCAAAACCAAATAATTTTTTTCAAACCACCAAATAATCACTGGCAATAAATAAATTAAATAATGCTGCCACACAGGTGCCCGAGCAAAAATTATCACCGCCAGAAGCAAAAAATGCAGCAAATAATTTTCTTTTTCTCCTCTAAAACGACAAAGTAACAATAAATAGATCAGAGCACTTAATATCGCCGCCAAATAAAAATTAAAAGCACTTGCTCCCCAAATTCTTGCTGCTGCTGTCAAAAGTGATTGTTCGGTGGTCAAATAAATATTTACCGCCCCCGCTGCCAAATTCGGCATCACCGTCACGAAATAATCAAACAAAGCTCCGGTAAATAGTAAATTACCAATTAACAAAAATCCCAGATAATAAGGAATAAATTTCCAGTCTCTTCGCCACAAATAAAGTGGCAATAAGAAAATAGGAAATAATTTCAGTCCCGTAGCCAAAGCCAAAAGTAAACCTGCCCAAGGCAATTTATTTTTTTGCTGCAAATAAAATGAGCCAGCACATAAAGCCAAAACCAAAATATTCACCTGTCCAGTGGCTAAATTAAGCTTAAAAGCAAAAGTTTGCAAACAAAAAGCCAAAATTAACCAATACTTACTCCATTCAATTTTCCCATTTTTCAGCTTAAAAACTAGCCAAATACTCACCGCTAATAAAACTACTTGTAAAATCTCATGAATCAGCAAGGCCACCACCGGTGAAAACAAAGTCACTGGCAAAAAGAAAATCAGAGCCAAGGGTGGATATAAAAATCCCAGGCCCTCTGGATTTTCCTCTATCACTTCCACCGCATAAATATCTCCCCCCGCCAAATAAGTTTCTGCTGCCCGGTAATAAACCATAAAATCATTACCATAATTTGTTGTCCCACTCACTATTGCCTTGACTGCTCCACCTAAGCTCTGTCCCAGAGAAAGTAGAAATATAATTATTGATAATATCAAAAATATTTTTTGTTTCACTGTCTAATTATAGCACAATCACCAAGCTTTGCTAAAATAAAGAAAAAGCGCATCCCTATCTATGGGATGCGCAGTCTTATGGAAAAATTGCTCCACTAACTAAATATAAACCGTTCGCAGTGTCGGCAGTATAGTTAGAAAGAACAGTTGTAGTTGCGAATCTCATTCGCATGGTTGATGATGAGATTCATATCAAAAAGTTTGCAGTCACCAATCTCAATACGCGTTTTGTTAGCGTTAGGGTCATTGCCTAAATTTGACTTGATCCACTTTTTCAACTTTTTCTTCCTCCTTTCCATAAATTTTCAGAACACTTTGAAAACGAACGATTGAATTACTGCTCCAACTCCATTTCCTCAGTTCCTCTATTATAAACTAAAAATCACTCAATTTCCCCGCAATTACTTCATTTTTCTTCATTTTTAGTTTATCATATAGACTATGGACACAAATTTGCTTTATGCTTTTATCCTTACCCTAGGCGCTGGCCTTGCCACTGGTATTGGCGGTTTTTTGGGTCTTTTTGCCAAAAAAACCAATCTTCGCTTTCTCTCCCTGGCCCTTGGATTTTCAGCTGGGGTCATGCTTTATATCTCTTTTGTGGAAATCTATCCCAAAGCCAATGAATTAATAGCCCAAAACTCTAATAATACCCAAGCCGGCTGGCTCACTGCCCTGGCATTCTTTACCGGCATCATTCTAATTGCCCTAATTGACAAATTCATTCCCGAAAATAAAAACCCTCATCATCTCCAGCAACCAAATCTGCACAATAAACCTCAACAAAAACTTCCCCTACAAAAAAGACAACTTCTGCGTATGGGCCTGTTCACCGCCCTAGCCGTCACCATTCACAATTTTCCCGAGGGCTTAGCCACTTTTATGGCTGCCCTCACCGATCCTACTTTGGGTCTCCCCATTGCCATTGCCATTGCTTTACACAATATCCCCGAAGGCATTGCTGTCGCTGTGCCCATTTTTCACGCCACTGGCAATAAAGTCACTGCCTTTAAATACTCACTTTTTTCTGGCCTAGCCGAACCACTAGGCGCAATTATTGGTTTCCTTCTCCTGCGTCCTCTGCTCAATGATTTTACTATTGGTTTAATTTTTGCCGCTGTAGCTGGGATTATGGTTTATATCAGTCTAGACGAGCTCCTTCCCGCTGCCAAAGAATATGGCCATCATCATCTCTCTATTTATGGCCTGATTGCGGGCATGGCAATTATGGCCCTTAGCCTCCTAATTACTTAATTGCACTAAAAAAAAGATTTTTTTCTGCTATAATTAGAAAATGGAATTAGAAAAAAAATCTTCCCAAACTATATCACCATTAGACTCGCTGCCACTGGCCGAACTCCACGTTCATTTAGGTTCTTGCGCTACCCCAGAAATGATGTGGGAATTAGCCCACGCCCAAGGAATCAAACTCCCCACCAAAGACTTTCGCCAATTTCAGGAATTAATTACCCTAGATAAACCCACCAATTATGCCGATTATCTAAAAATGTTTGACATTTTGGAGAAAATTCAATCTTCCCCAGAAGCAATGTTTGCTATGGTCCAACAAGTTGCCGGTGCCAGCTATCGCGAAAACAATGTAGATCTTGTAGAATATCGCGGCAATCCCATTCTCCGCTCGCGCCACGGCGAAATCGATTTAGATCACTTAATTGTCTTTACTTTACAAGGCATGGAGCGCACTACCCTCAAATACCCCCTGCAACTAGGCTTTATTCTCTGTATGGACCGTCGTCTGAGCGTAGAGGAAAACAGTGCTATTATCCGCAAAGCCATTAAATACAAAGACCGCGGCATTGTTGGCATTGACTTAGCTGGCCCCATTGACTTAAATGACCAATGCCGCAATTTCCACCCGCGGGATTTAGAACTTGCCGTAGCTCAGGCACACGAAGCTGGCCTGGGCGTCACCATTCACACTGGCGAAGCCACCGGTCCAGACGAAATGTGGGCAGTCATCAAGCATTTAAGGCCTCAGCGTATTGGTCACGGCATCGCCTGTACGCAGGACCCCAAACTCATGGAATATTTGCGCGAACAAGAGATTGTCCTAGAAACCTGCCCCACTTCTAATTTAAAAACCAAAGTAATCAAGGACTGGTCACAAATGCGCCAAATCTACGCCAACCTCAAAAAACACGCTGTCCCCTTTACCATCAATACCGACGGCCCCATTTTGCAAAAAACCACTCTCCGCCACGAATACACCCTGCTTTTAGAAAATGAAATTCTCACTCCAGAGGATTTAATCCAGGCCAATCACATTGCTCATCAAGCTAGTTTTATTAAAAAAAATAAAATTATTAAGAAAGGAAAAAATGCTTAGCTCCAAAGACTTAAATAGTTTAGAAACTTATTTAACTTATGACGATGTCCTTTTACTCCCCAATTATAGCGAAATTACTCCCAGCAAAACTACTCTCACTGCCCAATTTACCCACAAGATTTCTTTAGAAGCTCCAATTATTGCCTCGCCCATGGATACTGTTTGTGAAAAAGACATGGCTATTGCTATGGCCAAATTGGGCGGTTATGGCATTATTCATCGCAATCTCTCTATTAGCGAGCAAGCCAGCCAGCTCCAAGAAGTTCAAAAAGAGGGTCATCATTGTGGGGTAGCAGTGGGTATTGGCGCCGATTTCACAGAAAGAATTA
>CAYJFT010000036.1:0-4814 GCA_964369765.1 uncultured Pseudomonadales bacterium
GATTTCTTCCCCTTTATTTTTCTTTTCTGCCATTTGGCCCTTTCTATTTTAACTACCGCGCCATTATATACCCTTTTTCTGAATTTTTCCTGAAGGTTTTAAAGCATTTAAAGCTTTCCAAAGGATAGGGGCAAATTGCCACCCTCCAAATCCTCCTCTCTCCCACCATTTTTCCCACCAAAAAACGCTCCTCGACTAGGATTCGAACCTAGAACCTACCGGTTAACAGCCGGACGCTCTGCCATTGAGCTATCGAGGAACTCTCCCCTATTATACCAAAAAATTCCCCACCCACCACCCCCAATTTTTTCCAACTTCCCGCCCGCCCTACTTTCCCTCCCCAATCCCAGCTTCTCCCCAAAAAAAACCCCAGGATTTCACCCGGGGTTATTATCTTTATTCAAAAATTTACTTTTATCTTAAATAATTTTTTTCCTTTCACTGCCACCGTAAACAAACCGGGTTGCAATGCAACAGAACTGCCATCTTCTTCCAAATCAGCAATCCAATCATAGGCGTCAGTTAAAATATTACCTTCATCATCAATTAGATAATACTTATTATCTTTTCTTGCCCAAGAAATACTAAGCTTTTGAAAAAACTGCCCTATTTCGTCAAATCCATTTATCTGTGGATTAACAAAAGCAATTTCTCCCTTACTATTATAAATTTCTCTAGTATTACGATTCTCTCCAGTCCTCTCAACCACCAAAAAATGATTTTCAGGACTACCAAAAACCTTTACTCCTTGACACTTTGGCATTGTTAAAACTTGATTGCCCTCAATAACATCAAAAACATTAGTGAGCTCATCAGTTTCAGCCAAATAAAAGCGACCATTAAGACAATTAATTTGCCGATAATCAGGGCTAATTATCCATTCTTTATCAAGATTAATCGTTCCCCATTTGCCTCTGTATGCCACATTGGCCAGTCCATTATAAAAATTTCCTGCTTCCTCGAACAAAGGTTCAATTACCCAGTCATCATCATCGTTGACATAGCCAAGTCTCCCACATTCTGACATTTTTTTGAAAATATCAGTTGGTTCACGCAAACAACTATTCTTATTTTTGGCATAATATTTATCATACTCGTTTACCATAAGCATTTTGTCTTTAATTATAATGTGGCCGTAAATTTCATCTTCCACATTAAAATTAATTTGACCCGTATTCTGATCAAATTCTGCAACAAAATTCTCTTCTGGTAAAATCTTGTTTTTGCCTTTTGGATAAGCCAATCCCATTACTTGAGGACCCATTGGCATTACAGACATTTCTACCAACCACGCACCTTCATTATTTTTACACAAAGGCCTAACGCTAAAAGTTGTAACTTCTTCACAATTGATACTTGAGCCATTTAACTCAAGTAAAAGTTTCTTTTTTTCTAATTCTACCTTCGCTAATGTTCCCGATAGAATTTCTATCCCCTTTATCCTCTCCTTTCCCTTGCAGGCCCATGTTTTAGTCTCCGCCACACTCATTCCTGTGTCAATCTTTTTCATTTCCTTTACCTCCTAGTAAATTTTTAATTTTCAAAGACCTCTTTCGACCAATCCCCAGTCAAAAGTTCCTATATTATATCATACATAGTCATTTTTGTCAAAAAAACACCCTGGGCTCTCACCCAGGGCAAATCATTATCTAAAACAAAATTTACTCTTTTACTATTTTAAGCTCATAAAGATCTCTTCCTCTAACCGCCAAAGCAAAATCACCTTCCTGAACATCAGAAACCCAATCATAGGGCTTCCTGTTTAACTTCTTCCCATGCTCATCAATCAAAAACCATTTCCTCCCTTTCCAGGCGCAAGCAACCCCCCCGACAAAACCGACCAATACCCTCAAATTTAGTGTTTACTATATTTAAAAACCATTTGCCATATTCCTTTTCTCCCTGCACCATCACTCCCTTATAAAACCATTCAAATGTATCTACGGGTTGATGGTCATCTCTGGGCGGCGCCGCTTCTGCCTCTGTCCAAAAGTTCTCTATTCTCCTTCTATCATTTTCACAACGAGCCCAATATGTTCGTAGCCAGTCCCAAGAAGCTTCAGTATTATTTTCCACTTTCTCTTTTTTCATTTCAAAAATTACTTCACCTCTTGGACTATAAATACTTTGACAAACATTTTCCACCCCCACCTCACGCTCTACGACAATAAAATGCAGATTTTCATCACCAATCAATGCTATTTTTCGACAGTTTTGCAGCTTCAAGATTATTACTCCAAAACCATTAAAAATTATCGTCTTAAACTCTTTCTTAGCCTGGAAACAATCAAAATCTAGACGCTCCACATTATCATATTTTGGCTCAATCAACCATCTCCCAGCAGCATCTATCACTCCAGCTCTACCTTCATAGCCCACAATTGCTTTTCCCCCAGAAAAATCATCTGCCCAATCAAACTCGTCCAGTATCACCATTTCCCCCCTTTCATTTAAATAGCCATACTGGCCATCCGACTTTGTTTTTACCGCTGCTCGACCTTCATAAAAATCACCATATTCCACATATTCATTGACTGCATATAATTTTCCTGTCTCTATACTAATATAACCCTTGTTTTCGTTAAGATCCCGAAACCTGATTAATTTTCTCCCCTGGTCAAAATCACCCAAAATTGTAAATTGAGGCTCAATTACATATTTGCCCTTGGCATTAATCACGGCCTGCTTTGAAAAGCCATCTGACGTCTCCACTTCTATTAGGCCAAAACCATCTTGATTAACCATATTGTCAAAATTAACAAAATTTTTTTCAGCACCATTATCCAAATTTAATAAAGTTTTTTCTTTTTCACCATGATATATTGTCACCAAGCGTGTTCCCTCAACAAACTTCACTCCATTGCTTTTCAACTGCTCCTCAAATCCACGCAAAAATCTCTCCGCTATCCTAACTCCCGTCTGTACCTTAGCCATTTTCTTTACCTCCATAGTAAATTTGTTTTTTAAAGACCCCTTTCAACTATTTTCTTAGTCAAAAGTCATCATATTATATCATTTTAAACAAAAAAAGACCCCAAGCTTGCGCTTGGGGCCAATCCACCGTAGCGAGGAAGAGATTTGAACTCTTGACCTGCGGTTTATGAATCCGCCGCTCTAACCAACTGAGCTACCTCGCCCCCATTTCCCCCGCACCCCCATTCTCCCTCCACAGAGCTTGTATTTTAGCACACAATATGCTATAATTCAAATTCAATGGCGCGGGGTAGTGTACGGTGCACGCGAGGCTCATAATCTTGCAGGCTAGGTTCAACTCCTAGCCCCGCAACAGTCATTAAAAAAAGCTTGATATATAAAGCTTTTTTTATTTTTTCCTGTATAAAGGAAATTTTCCTGAGCAAAGATTTTTTAATAGTATTTCCCTCCTTTAATAACTCATCATCTCAAACATCACTCCCGCCGGCATACTCTCATTCACCGCCATCGCCTGACCGCAGACAATCTCATAATCACCCGCCATAGTACTCGCCGGCAAAGTCTCCATCATTTGCTCCCGGACCATTTCAATATCCGCCATCGTTTCCATCCCGGTCATAGTCTCATAGTCCCAGACATAAGTCATCTTGTCCATTACCATCATCCCCCCCTTGGCATTCTCAAACCGGACTTCATCAAAACCTGGCGAAGTCTCATACCAAGTCATCGCCCCAGTCTCCAAATTAGTCACCAGACAATTCAGCGCCGACCACTCATCCATCATTGCCATTACCTCATCAGTAGTCTTATCTTCGGCCATGCGCATTTGTTCCTGACCCATTGACGTAGTTCCACTCTCAGTCATCATTTTATCATCAGTCATTTTATTATCCATCATCTTCTCCCCGTCTTCATGCATCTTCCCGTCATCATGATGCATTACTTCATCCATTTTCTCCCGGGCCTCATCCCAATCATGACCCATCTGATCACGCCGCTCTTTACTAAACACCCCCGTCACCAGCATCACCACCACCAAAGTTGCCGCCACACTAATCACCACAATTAGCCAAGCCGGCATCCCCATCTTTGCCCCCGATTTTTGTTTTGTCGCCATAATTTCCTTTCGCAATTATTATTACCAAAAGAAATTATAGCCAATCTCTCTTATTTTCTCCCCTCAGTATTACAGCGATATATAGACCATATTTCCGCTTTATTTAGTCTTAATTAACTCATCATATTTACTCGCTTTGGTAACCAATTCTTCAAAAGTCGCCTGCGGGATTGTAATCATCGCCTGTTCTTTTTCTTCTTGTTTGACCAAGCTTTTCTCCTCACTTTCCCTCACCAAAGCCTCCGCGAACTTACCTTCCTGATTAATAAAACCTAGATAACCATCGGCCCGATTGCGCGGGAACAAATAATAACCCCAGTGCAAATGTATCCCAGTGCTATTGCCGCTGCTACCCGCATAGCCAATCACCTCACCCTGCCTCACTTCCTCCCCCACTCTCTTCTCACTCGCCGCCCCAAAATGAGCCAAGACCGAGCCTTCCCGCTCATTTTCAATCTTGACATAATAACCATAGCCCCCGGCATCATAAAGATTCTCGATCACTCGCCCACTATGAGGCGCTAGCACTTCACTCACCCCTTCCTGATAACAACGCTCCCCACTAGGCAAAAAGGCGCGAAAATCCAGGCCATTGTGACCCCGCAAGCCAAATACCGCATAACTCCCTAGATTTTCGCCCCAGCCCTGCGTCAGATACACTTTCGCCACTGGCGCGCGCAAAACTTCCCCACTTATTTCCACTTAACTCATCCCCCCGCCTGGGGGGGGGGGGGGGGGGGGGGGGGGGGGGGGGGGGGGGGGG
>CAYJFT010000036.1:4846-7323 GCA_964369765.1 uncultured Pseudomonadales bacterium
CCCCCCACCAATTTATATATTACCCCAAATTAGCTATTTTCTCCACTATAAAATCACGCTCATCTTTGATTTCTTCATAAGTACTCACCACCATAATGGTAAAAGCCAGCAATGGCAAAAAAGTCACATAAATAAATATTTTTAGCCCAAGCTTAAATTTCTGTTGCATTACCATACTACCTTTTAATTCCTACAAAACCAATCAGAAAATTCTCCGGAATCAACAACTCCGTCGGCAATATAATCAACTTCTCTTATACAACTTATTTGCCGCATCACAATTTCCGCTTTTACAATATAAACTAAACAAATTCCTATCATCAACACATACATTCCAAAAATATAGCTTTGACAAGAAAAAAGACTGCTATTTTTATTATTCATCTTGCTTTTCATAAATACTCCATAAATCACTTCTTCTCCAATCAGCCACTCCAAAAGTTGTCAAAAAATTAATCCATCCAAAAGTACTGTCTATACCAAAATAAAACCAATCATTCTCTTCTTCTCTAGCACTAGCTAAATTTATTTCCACCCCAAAAAATTCCTTAAAAAAATTATCTTTTAAAGTCTCTCCTAACGGCAATATTTCTCCATTAAAATAAAGCTTATATTTGTCATTACTAACATCAAATGTTCTACCCTCTACTCCATATTTATATATTCCCAGAGCCCATTTTTTTTCACCACTTGGCAATACCTCTACTGACCTACATTGAAAATCGCCAATAAACTGTTTTGTTTCTTTTGGATTTTTTAATGACAAAACTAAATTTTTAATTTCCGGAGACTGATCAGCAACAAACTGAACATAATGTATATCCTTTGCCAAATTAGTTGTTATTACTTGCCTTTGAACAAAAATATCCTCTTCTTGTTCTTTTTTTCCTCTCCATAACCAAGTACTCCTATTATTACTATAAACCTGTCCATCTACAATTAATTTTACATCATCACCATCCCACTTATGCCAAGCAACTCCAACTTTCGCTTCAATATATTCAAGTGGCTGATTAACCAATATTATATTTAACCAAGGTTGTCGATTAAGATTTTTTGCCAAAATAATTTGCCCCACCACAATCTTTTCCGGATTATCAATAATCAGCCAAGAAAAATCCTCTATTACCACCTCTCCTTTATAGTAATATTTAATTACATGTTCTCCTTCTTCTAGATTTATCACAAAAACATTAGTTTGTGATTTACCCAATAGCTTCACTCCATTCCAAGCCGATGGCACATTATAAACTTGTTTATACTTATAAGCCGGCAATTCACGAAAAACCTGATTATCAATTTCCACTCTTAAATCAGCACCGTGTTGACATCTTGCCGTTATTGAAACCGCGTATAATCCAGTTTGATTAATCGAAAATACTTTTTTATCTTCTTGTTCTTTTTTTGTTTTATTTTTACTCATCCCCTCATTATATCATCACTTTTGACCCTTTTACTCCCGCTTCCCCCCTCTCTGACAATCTTCTCCGCCCGCGCCCGCAGCCGCCGCTTACTCCATTTCACCACATCATACCACAGCACCGCCGCCGCCGCCAGCCCCAAGCAAATCAACAACTCCACCCCGCTCAAACTCTGGAACTTGAGCAATTCGCTCAACCACGGCACATAAATCACCGCCGTTAGCAAAGCAATCACCACCAAATTAATCAGCCACATCACTTTATCTCCCAAATTAGCCTTGATCACCCCAAAAAAGCTTTTGCTCTCGCTGCTATTAACATAAACCAGCAACAAACTAGCCACCGACATTGTTAAAACCCCCATTGTCCGCGCTAATTCCGCCACCCCAGTGGTTTGATAATAATAATAGTATAGTCCAAAACTAGCCACCGCTATCGCCGCCCCCTGCATCACTATCCGCCCAATCACCGCTTTATTTATCAGCTGTTGCTTGGGATCACGCGGCGGCCGGGCCATTATCCCCGCCTCGGCCCCTTGGCGCTCAAAAACAATACTGCAAACCGGATCCAAGATTAGCTCAGTTAGGACCACTTGCAGCGGCAACATCATTACTGCCTCTGGCGGCACCCCTAGTAGCGGCGCCAAAAGCGCTGCGCTCATAATCGGAATATGCATCATAAACACATAAGCTACCGAGCGGCGAATATTATCATAAATCCGCCGTCCATCCCGGATCGCCGTCACTATTGTCCCTAGATCATCATCCATAATCACCATATCCGCCGCCTCGCGCGCTACCTGCGTGGCCCGCTTATCCCCCATCGCTATCCCTATTTCCGCCGTTTTTAGCGCCGGCGCGTCATTGACCCCATCACCAATCATCGCCGTAATCGCTCCTCCCCGCCGCGCCGCCGCTACCAATCGCAATTTATCTTCTGGCACCACCCTGGCAAAAACATTTACTCCTCGGGCCAAAACCGCCGCCAATTCCTCATCACTCATCCCCCGCAATTCCTCGCCACTCACCACTCCGCCAGGGCTCTCTATCCCCACTT
>CAYJFT010000036.1:7333-7621 GCA_964369765.1 uncultured Pseudomonadales bacterium
ACCCCCGCTCGCTTCGCTCGCGCTACCGCCCGTACTGCACTCTCACGCGGCGGATCCTCTAATGCCACTACTCCCACCAGCTCCCATTCCCCCACCTCACTCAAATCTTCCCAAGCCTCCTCCACCCGCCCCACCACCAATCGTCCCACCCCAATCACCCGATAAGCCTGACTAGCCAAATCATTAATCACCGCCTCCCACGCCTCTCTCTCCCCCTGCTTCAGGTTTGCCCCCGCCAACACCGTCTCTGGCGGCCCGTTTTACGCCAAAACTAGCTACCCCCCCGCC
>CAYJFT010000037.1:0-7612 GCA_964369765.1 uncultured Pseudomonadales bacterium
GGCAACACTCTCAAAAGCGATCAAATTCTTGCAGCCCGCCTGGCAAAAGAGAGTAGGGTAGAGGTGATTTTTTCTGTCACCATTACTGCGCTCCACGGTGAAAAACGCCTGGAAAAAATCACCCTCACTCCCACTCAGACCTCTTTCACTTCAGATTCCTCCTCTTCTTCACCGTCCACCTCCATCACTACTCCCACCGAATTAGCTATCTCTGGCCTTTTTCTGGCCATTGGTCAGGACCCAGTCAATCAACTTTTTGCCAATGCTTTAGAGCTTTCCCCCGATGGCTTTCTTCTTACCGCCGCCCAAACCGACTCCACCCTACCCCAGTTTTGCTCTAGCACCAATTTGGCAGGTGTTTTTGCCGCTGGCGATATTATCGCCAATACTTATAAACAAATTTCTGTAGCCGTGGGTTCTGGCACTACGGCTGCCCTAGACGTGCGCGATTTTTTGCTCACAAAAAATCGCCCCTAAACCCACCTCTCCTATTCCAAAAACCCCCTTGTAATCAATAAAAACATTCTATACATTTTGTACTCTAAACATCAAAAAAATCCCGATAAATCGGGATTTTTTTGTGTTCAAGTCTCTAAATCTAAGCTTTTAAATAATCCTCCACTGATTGCAAAAGCTGCTCTGGATTATAATCACTTTTGATCATATAACCCCGGACTCCAAATTCTAAAGCCTTGGCAATTGTCTGATCCTGAGCCAAATTGGTCAAGAGGACCACCGTATTTGCTTTTTGCTTGGATTCGCTATCTTTGCTAATTCGCTCCAAAATTTCTAAGCCATCAATAAAAGGTAACATAATGTCAAGCAAAACCAAATCGAAACCACCCTTGTCAATTTCTTCCATCCCAGACTTACCATCCGGTTTTGCCACTACATCATAGCCCTCATCAGTCAGGAGCATCTCATAGAGCTCCCGCAACTCGGTCTCATCTTCTACCAAGAGGATTTTTTTGCCTTTACTTGCCATATTATTTTTCCTTCCACCTTAAGTGTAATTTTTCACTTAGTCCATTATATCACAACCTTTGGACTTATCAATGTCTTGATTTCTCTTTACCTTGCCTGTGGCATTTCTAGCCAGAGCAGCCACTGGAGTCCAGCGCTTAATGGCTTTGTATTTGACATTGTTTTTATTGATTTCTTTGATTTTTTTGTCAATATACTTTTTAATCTCTTCTTGCTCAATCACGCCATTTTCTACTTGCAAGATTTCGGCAATCTTTTTCTCGTCTGCTACAATCAAAGCAGCCACGATAATATCACCGTCTTTGCCCATTTCACCATATACCATGGACTCAGTGATACCATCAGTATTATTTAGCAAGAATTCCAATTCTTCTGGGTAAACATTTTTGGCATTTTTACCAATAATCACATTTTTCTTGCGCCCAGTCACATAAAGGAAGCCATCTTCGTCAAAATAACCATAATCACCAGTGCAGAACCAGCCATCTTTGAAAGCTTTTTCAGTTTCTTTTGTATCTTTATAATACCCAAGCATCACCGAAGGGCCATGGACCAAGATTTCACCAATGCCTTCTTCATTGGGATTATCAATTTTGGTTTGCAGATTGGGAATGGGAAAACCCACTGCTGCGTGCTTATTGGCTTTTTTACGATTAATACTCACTACTGGTGAAACTTCGCTAATCCCATAGCCCTGGATAATCGCAATTCCCATTTCTTCTAGGGCATTAGAGACCACCGGGTTAGCCGGGGCACCACCAATCACAATTGTCTTGAGTCTGCCACCAAAAAATTTCTTTACCGCTTCTTTGACAGCTTTCTTATCAGTTCTTTCCGCTGCGCTCAGGCCGCCCATAATCATCTTGTAAGACAATTCTACAATTAGCGGTACCACAAAAATCAAAGTGGGTTTAGCAATTTGCAAGTTTGCCGCATAGCTCTTCATTCCGCCTGGCAGATAATAAATAGTTCCACCACTCCGGAGCATACAAAACAAATCTAGCATTGATTCATAAGAATGAAAAAGCGGTAATACCGACATTGTTGTTTCATCAGTCATGGGGAATAGTTGTCCCAAACCCATAGCGCACTGGCTTAGATTTTTATGTGAAAGCATTACTCCCTTGGGGATAGAAGTGGTGCCCGATGTAAAAATCATCGTACACATAGTATCAGCAAAAATTTTCGCCCCCTGGTATTCTTTGTATTCGCTACCCTTTGTCTCACTCAGAGTCAAGCCACGTTCCAAAACCTTGTTCCAGCTAGAAGTAGCAAAATCACTTTCACTATCCAAATTAATATATTGACCTACCTTGACCAACTCATCTTTGATTTCTATTAATTTTTCTTCTGCCAAAGAAGAATAAATCACCGCATTGACTCCAGCTCTAGTTAAAAGAGTTAGTAAGTCTGCTGCCGGCAATTGCCAGTCCAAAGGCACAACTACTTGGTTTAAATTAACCACTGATAAATAAGCTTGAGCCCATTGATAGCTGTTCAAGCCAATCAGAGCCACTTTTTTGCCATCAGTTTTGCCCACTTCTATTTTCAAAAGTTCTGCTAAACCCAGGCTACATGCAGTTTGCTCTTTTTCAAATTCACTATAGCTGACTTTGCGCATCTTTCCCTCTGCTTCTGGGAAACAAAAAGCAGTCTTATCACCATAAATTCTGGCACTTTTTTGCACCAAATCCTTTAAATCGGTGATCGTATCCACCTGCTCCAAAGGATAATCATATTTTGAGCTTGACATATTTCCTTTTCTAATTATAATCAACTTTGTAACATAATTGTTGTACCATAGATGATATAGAAAGTCAAATTAGATGAATTATCAAACATTATCAAAAGCATACAAAGAGAAGATTTTTAAATATTCAAAAAACCAAGATTTAGCTAATTTAGCTTTTCAAGTGTTAAAAAATGCAGAAAAACTTCCCAAAATAATTCCCAAAGAAAAAATTCAAATTTCACTTGCCACAGAGGCAGACCTTTTAGAGATTGAAAAAATTATCAAAATTGCCTACAATTGGCGCTATTGTCCGGAACAAGGAGCAAAATTAAGTAATTTTTCGGAAGTTACTACCAAGCCAAATAGTTGGACAATTGCAGTTAAATATGTTGACAAAAACTTTCAGCTGGTCATTGCTACTGCTAGGTTAGTGAGGGAAGATATAGAATTGTTTTCCTTTTTTACTCCAATTAAAGGTCAAGAATGGAAATGTCATCAGCAAAACTTAATTCCCTATGAGTTTGAGAGATTCTCTTTTCACCCAGTTTTTGAGATTAATAAAGACCGTCAATTGCAAATGCAAATAACTAGAGACATTGTAAATTATGCTAAATCATTTATAAAAGAAGACAATTATTGGCTCGTAGGAACCATGAAAGAAAACATCCGTTTGTTTGTAGAACAAACAGGTCTTAAATTTACCAAAATACCCAATCTGGTTTTTAACAAAAATGAGTACACTGACTTTTTAGTCGATTTATTTCCTAGCTATTTTAAGGACTTTTATGCCTATGAATTCCATTAATAAAGAAATTTGGCAAAAAATACTAGACCAAGATTGGAATCTAGACTTTGTCAAAAGACATCTTAAAAACGAAAGAACATTTTATCAAGGAAGACCAATTTTGTATTCTGCAGAAGAAATTTTTACAAAAAACATCCTTAAAAAAATTAATCAACAAAAATACTTACTTGTAATTGATGATCAGGAAATTCAATTGCAAAAAAAAGACCTTGGCTCGATTGTGGAAACCACATTCAAACAATTAAATAAAATTAGTCAAAAAGACTCTCGTGACCCAGCTTGCATCTATTTACGTCAGCAAACTAAGGCTTGGGAAAAACTCAAAGTTTCGCAGCAATTAAATTATGGATTTTTTGCAATTTACTTTGATAGACAAAATAAATTTTCGCATATTATTCAATTTCCTCCCTTACCAGTCTTTAAGCTTGCTCTCACTGCTAGTTGTGGACCACTTTATCGCGATGCAAAATACGAAAAAAGCTGGTATCAAATCCGTCGTATTTTTAATAATGCTCATGTTTTTGTTGCTGGCGCCAGCGTAGCGTCTTTAACTGCAACTTCTATTATTAGAGATGGGAGAGTTGGCTATCTTACTATTGGTGATCCCAAGGGCCCCAATGCTACAAATTTGAACCGCACCAATTTTTCAGTTTTAGACATTGTTACCCAAGAATCAAAAGCAATATCTTTTGCCAGGCAAATTCATGAGCAAGACCCCTCTCAGGTTATCTATATAGAGGCAGAGGGTTTTTCCGAAAAAAACTTACCTCGGTATTTCACAACTACCAGTGATTATCGGGCTATTGATGTGGTGGTAGAGGCAGTAGATAGCATTTTTCACAAAATTGATATCTTGCGTTTTGCCCAAAAAAAAGCTTTACCAATTGTGCAAATTGCTGATGTTGGCTCCAAAGCAGAAGTGAGTTTTAACAACCCATCCGACATTAAAAAAGGTAAAAGTCTGGTCTTGGGCGTTAGTAATAAAAAGCTAGAGAAACTAATCGAAAAAGACTTTTTGGCTGCCGCAATGTATTTTGTGGGTATTGGCAATGCTTTTGATGATGAAATTGGTTTATTCCTCAAAGAAAAATCAGGTACCCCCTTTATCAACACAACTCCGCAAATGGGAAGCACCGCCATGGCAGCCGCTGGTATGGCTACTGAAAAAGTTTTACGCTACTTAATTGATAAAAAAACCAATGAAGATTTTGCTTACAAGCGTTTGGTCTTTGACAAAAAAAATAATTCTATCAAGGCTCAGGAATGGCCAGATATTAAAAGTGTTTTCATGAGTCTGATTATTGATTTACAAAAAATAATACCCAAAAAACGAAAAAAATAGTATAATTAATTTATGTCCAGCATATTTAATATAACTTTTTTTATTACCCTTTTGGTTTCAGCACTTTCAATCTTTCTTGGATTTAGAGTTTATTTTAGTAATAAAAAATTAGGTAGCCACAAACTATATCTGTCTTTGGCAATTGAATTTGCATTTTGGGTCTTATTTAATTACTTTGCTACCCATGATCAATCAGGCAATAATGTTGTATTTGTGCGTTTAGTTATGGTAGTTACTGCAGGTATTCCAGTTGCTCTTTATTATTTGGCTCACACCTTTCCCAATCATCGTGCCAAATTGCCAAAATGGTGGAAAAATATTACCTATGCTTGGGTTTTATTTATTTGGATATTTAATTTTCTCCCATTTACTTTCACCCAAGCCATCTTAGTCAATGGAGACCTGATTCTTACAACCAGCTGGGGGATTGTATTTTCAGCAATCAACTTTTTACTTTTTTGTCCCATGGCAATCGGAGTTTTTTATCGAAAAATTATCCATTCAAAAGGTATTGAAAAAATTCGTCTTAGATATTTAGTAATTGCCTTTACCATCGCTGTTATCGCCGCTACCATATTTAATTTTTTTCTCCCAGTGGTTCTTAATAATAATTCTTATGTTATTATTGGTAGCTGGGCATTAACTACCGTAGTTATTTTTACTATCGGTTATTCTTTTCTCAAAGTCCGCTTCACTAGCATTGATTTCCTCCTTGCCAAAATTCTCTACTACTTTGTCCTCTGGGTCTGGCTAGTCATAGCCCTTATCTTTATGATTCATGGCACTCGTTTTTTTGGTACTTGGAATTATGTCGCCGGTTTTATTTTTTCTATCCCTTGGCTTTTTGTATTCCTGCAAATCTACAATCATTTCCAAAATTATCTGATCCGCCGCATCGTTAATCAAGGCGTAGACTGGAATATAGAAAACAAAAAATTCACCGCTAAAATCTCCAAGGAGCTCAGGCTCAATACCATTCTCACCGAAACCTTACGCGTTACCTCTATGCTTTTTCACAATTCTGGCAACCTTATTTACGAAGACTTTACCCACGATGGCAAATTCTTCACTATCTCCACTTTTGACCAAGACCCAGATTTAGCCAGGCTCTTCTCCCTCTGTCAGGAAAAATGGAAACGCCGCGGTTTTGTTATCCCCATTATTTTTGAAGAAGTAGAGCTAAAAAAAGACCCTCACAATCGCGAACTCTTACGCTTTATGAAAAAACATCATTATGCTATTGTTTATCCTATCACTCTATACTCCGGCGCCCAGGGCATTCTCATCATTGGCGACAAAGACAATCAAAACCCTTATTTTGTCCAAGACATTCAAATGCTTGACCAAATTATTGCCACTGCCGCTACTAGCATTGAGCGGGCCGTGGTTTATCAAAATTCCCAGAATTTCAATGATACTTTGCAGCGCCGGGTAGACATCGCCACCGCCAAACTCACTCGAGTCAATAAAAAACTTATCATCGCCGACAAAATGAAAGACGAATTTGTTTCTGTGGCTAGTCACGAGCTGCGCACCCCTATGACCTCTATCAAAAATTATCTCTGGTTGGTCAAAAAATATAATAATGCCAAAGAGTTTCGCAAAAACGAAAGCTATATTAATATTGCCCTTAATAATGCCGACCGCTTAATTGAAATGGTCAATAGTATGCTCACTATTTCCCGCATAGAAGGTAATCGCTTTTCTATTCACAAAACCAAGACAGACCTTAATCAATTGGTGGAGCGCATCTTTATTGATTATCAGTCGCTCACCCAAGAAAAAAAGATTGGTTTTGAGAAAAAAACCCAGAAAAAACCCATTTACATTGATGCCGACTCCGAACGGATTATGCAAGTTTTGCAAAACATTTTGGGCAATGCTATTAAATTTACCACTACCGGCCAAGTCAAAATCGCCTGTTTTATCCGCGATAATAAAGCCCACATCACTATTGCTGACTCTGGTCCTGGTATCGCCAAAGAAGACCTCCCCAAACTTTTCAAAAAATTCTGCCGTTTGGAAAACTCTTATGTCAAAATCAAAGAAACCGGTACCGGCTTGGGCCTTTATATTTCCTCGCAAATTGTTGCTTTGCATCAGGGTAAAATCACTGTTACTAGCAAACTTGGCCACGGTAGCACTTTTGAAGTCACTCTACCTCTTTATCAAGCCCCTAAATAATTTATTTGGGGAAAAGCTCCTGGGTAGGAAAAAAAGTCACCTCGCTGATTTTGTCAGTATTGGCGGCCAGCATCGCCAGCCGATCTACGCCAATCGCTATTCCGGCCGCCCCGCCCTTAATTTCTCGCAGCGCGGCAATAAAATCAGCATCATAATCATATTTAGTCTTGCCCAGCCGCGCTCGCTCTGCTAAATCTGCCCGGCAGCGCCGTTCTTGCTCTAGTGCATCAGTTAGCTCACTAAAACCATTGCCCAGTTCTAGTCCCCCCAGATAAACTTCCATCCGTTCTGCATAGCGCTTATCATTATTACAAAACCTCGCCAGCGCCGCCTGCTCCCGCGGATAATCATATAATATCGTTGCCCGTCCCTGACCTAATTTGGATTCCACCTCATTTAGAAAAATCTGATGATAAGCTTCTTCCCAAGTTGTTTGCGCATTCACTTGATAACCCTTGGCGGCGGCTTTTTGGCAGAGTTTTTCTCTGTCATGCAATTCTTCTTCACTTAACCGCGCCCACTCCCAAAAAGCCGCCGCCACTCTCACTCGCTCACGTGGCCCCGG
>CAYJFT010000038.1:0-3689 GCA_964369765.1 uncultured Pseudomonadales bacterium
TTTCGTCACCTGGATTATATACCGTTTTGTAAACACGCGCTACAGCGCGTCATTTTTTCAATCAATGACGCGCTGTAGCGCGTGTTTACGGGAAAGACATCCCTCCTTCTTCAGCAAATATCCTTGAGTAAATTACCTTCATATTTATCTTATTTGTCCAAAATCTCTCCAAAATCGTTTCTTTTTACCCCTTTTTCTTCAATTAAATGACGCGCTATAGCGCGTCATTTAATTTCTCAGCTCACCACTTTTCTCAGCATGTCATTTAATTTCTCAAAGCGCCACTATTTTCAAAGCATCACTTAATTTCCCAGCGCGCCATTTAATTGTCACATCATCCCGCCCCCCCCAGTCCCATAATCATAAATTAGAAAAAATATTTCGTCACCAGGAGATATACCTATTTTAAATATTGCGCCAATGACAACAATTTTCGCCATAAATCTTGTACATCTGCGCAATATTTCAAAACATTTCCCACATACACTTATTGGCATTTTATCTTGCCTCAAATTTGTCTCAAACACCTATCAATCAGTGGTTTTCTCGTCATCTAGCCTTGACAAACCCCTATTTCTTGTTATAATTACTCGTCTTTGAAAATATTCTTCAGAGACGGGTTCTAAACAATTAAGGAGGATGTTAGATGAGTAGCAAAAGTAAAACAGAACAAAAGATTAAGAAAGCCCTAGGTAACCCAGAATTAGTCTTTGAATTTGTCAAAGACATTATTGGCTATTTGCCAATCAGGGAGACAGAAGGCAAAGTAAATACTTTTATGGACCAAGAGGTAAAAGTCCGTAAAACGGTTTATGAAGATAAATTCATCACTATTATCTTTGTGAATAAGTTGGATTTTCAGTATTTGGAAATCTTAGAAAACCGCCCCAATTCACCGGTACAAAACTCCCTCTATTGTCGCTATAATAGTGACAGAATAAGCGATGCCCATTTTCTCACTGGGAAATGGCAAAGAAAATTATTTAGTTTGGGCGAGAAATACTCAGCCTAAGAATTTAGAACCACCCCGCCCGAGTCATCCGACTCGGGCCTTTTCTTACCCATTTTGCCCCATTTAGCCCTTTTTTATGGTATAATAACCCATTATTAAAAAACAGGCGGTTAACTTAAGCCTTCTCAAGAGCAAAGAAACTCACGGTTTCAGACCCACAGCTTCTTTATTCTTGCCGGATTCTTAAGTTTTCTCCCTGTCAATTAGAAAGGATCTTTTATGACTTATCCAAGTTATGATGATCAATTTGAAACCTCTATTAAAGTAGGGGAGAAACAAGTAAAAATTAATATTGGCAAATTTGGCCAACAAGCCAGCGCCGATGTCTTGGCCCAATGTGGCGAAACCATTGTCAATTGTACCGCTGCTATGGGTGGCGCCAGCAATTTGGGCTATTTCCCTCTCTCAGTCGACTTCATGGAAAAACTCTATGCTGGTGGTATTATCAAGGGTTCTCGCTGGGTTAAACGCGACGGTCGTCCCTCTGATGGCTCAGTCCTGAAATCCCGCGTCATTGACCGCAGTATTCGCCCTCTCTTCCCCAAGGAATTTATGCGCGAAGTTCAAATCGTCAATACCGTTTTCTCTTATGACAAGGAAACTTCCGATGATATGATCGGTATGCTTGCCACTGGTGTGGCCCTGGCTATCTCTGATATTCCTTTTGACGGCCCCATTGCTGGCCTGCGTGTTGCTTATGATGAGTCCACCAAGAAATTTATCTTTAACCCCAGTGAAGCCGAGCGCGCCAGTTCCAAATTAGACCTTATCGTCTCTGGTGGCTTAAACTCCATTGCTATGGTCGAGGCCGGCGCCGATGAAGTTAGTGAAGAAATTATGATTGAAGCCTTGGCCGCTGCTCAAAAAGAGCTTAGCAGCATTTGTACTCAAATCAATGAAATCGCTAGCAAAATTGGCAAAGAAAAAATCGCCGTGGAAGACAATAGTGCCGCCGTGGCAGAAAAAGTCAAGCTTATCACTCCCTTGCTCGCTGACCTGGACCTAGCCGACATCACCGCCAAGCAAGCTGTTTTCGCTGAAACTGGCTTGGCCGACGCCTTGACTGCCATCGCCGAAAATCAAACTTTAGTCGATGCCGAAATCACTTTGGGTGACGTCAAAGAAGTTTTTCATGACCTGCAGGCCGAGTTTATTCGTGCCCAGATTTTAGAAAAAGGCTTACGCCCTGATGGTCGCGCTACTACCGAAATCCGCCCCATCAATTGTGAAGTCGATATCTTCCCCCGTACTCACGGTAGCGCCATGTTCAAACGCGGTGCTACTCAAGCAGTCACTATTACTACTTTGGGCTCACCCGCTTTGGGTCAATTAATCGAAGACATGGGCGGTGAAGACACCCGCCACTATATGCATCATTATTCCATGCCCCCATATGCCTCTGGTGAGGCTGGGCGCTTGGGCTCGCCCAAGCGCCGAGAAATCGGTCACGGCGCGCTCGCCGAGCGTGCCCTCCTTCCCGTTATTCCCAGTCAAGAAGACTTCCCTTATACCATTCATGTGGTCTCGGAAATTCTTAGCTCCAATGGTTCTACCTCTCAGGCCTCTGTCTGTGGTAGCACTCTCTCCTTGATGGCGGCCGGCGTCCCCATTGCCCGCCCTGTGGCTGGTATTGCTATGGGTTTGATTACCGATGGCAAAACCCATCAAGTGCTCTCCGACATCAAAGATGTTGAAGATCACTGCGGTGACATGGACTTTAAAGTCGCCGGCACCGAGTATGGTATCACTGCCCTCCAGATGGATATCAAAATCAAAGGTATCACCGTTGAAATCCTCACTCAAGCCCTTGCACAGGCTAAAGAAGGTCGTTTGCACATTTTGGGCAAAATGATGGAATGCATTGATGCTCCTCGCACCGATATTAGCCAATACGCTCCCAAAATCGTCCAAATCACTATTCCTTCCGATCGCATTGGTGAATTGATTGGCCCTGGTGGTAAAAACATCAAAGCCTTGATTGAAGAATCTGGTGCTCAAATTGATGTCGAAGAAGACGAGGTAGCTAAAATTGGTCAAGTCAATATTTCCTCCTCTGACCCAGAAGCCATCAAAAAGGCCCAAGAAATGGTGGAGGGTATGATGAAAATCGACGAAATTGGCGAAGAGTATGATGGCGTAGTCACCAGAATTGAGAATTATGGTGCCTTTGTTAAATACGGTTATAATAAAGAAGCCTTGGTGCATATCAGCGGTATGTCAGTTGATTATCTAGATGACCCCAATAAAGTTGTCAGCTTGGGTGATACCGTTCATGTCCGTATCAGCGAAATTCAACCCGATGGTAAGATTAAAATGACTATGCTTACCCCCGAGCAAGAAGAGCAAGCCAAAGCCAGCCGCCCTCCCAAAAAAGACTTCCGTGGTGGTCGCTCAGGTGGTGATCGTGGTGGTTTCCGCGGTGGCGATCGCGGTGGTTTCCGTGGCGGCGATCGTGGCGGTGATCGTGGTGGCCGCTCTGGCGGTTTCCGCGGTGGACGCTCCGGCGGCGGTGACCGTGGTGGTCGCTCCGGTGGCGGTGACCGTGGCGGACGCTCTGGTGGCAGCAGTCTTTATCGCTAGGCTTAACTTTTGTAAAAACAAAAACCCAGCGGGGGGGGGTTTTTAAAAAAAAAAAAAAAAACCCCCCCCCACAAAAAAAAAAAAACTAAAATTAAAT
>CAYJFT010000038.1:3699-6525 GCA_964369765.1 uncultured Pseudomonadales bacterium
CGGGGTGGGGGCCCTCTTTTTTTTTCGCTTGTTTTTTTTTTTAAAAAAAAAAAACCCCGGGGGGGGTTTTTTAAAAATTTTTTAAACCCGCCCCCGCTCCTACTATAATACCACTTCCGCTCTTTAATTTGGGGATGTATTGCTTTGATGTAAAAATTGTCTTTTTCTGGCCCGCGGATCTTTGATTCAAAGACCTTAAACAAGAATCACCAATTAACTGCCGATAAATTCGTCAGCAAAGCCAAAAGCATTATTCTCGACACCAGCAATGCTGTCGCGTCCGCTTTTGCCGCTCCTGCCCAGGCACGCTTAGTCGCCTAGTCAGGTATCCATTAGTTTAGTTTTATCGTCGCTTACTTTTGGGTAACAACTCAGCCGATACGCGCTCCGCGAGTTTGACACTCTCGCTCCGCGCGCAATAATGTGTCACCGGCTTGGCCTAGTTCGTTTACTTTTCTAGCCCAGCTTTTTTTACAAGTAAAGTAGCGCTGGTAGAAGGTTAAAGTCACTTATTTACAGACACGGGATCAAACCCGTCATCTCCACCAAAAACCCCTCAAACATATCTTATGGTATCAAAAAGTACCAAAAAGGCCCAAAATGGTACCATTTTGGGCCTTTTCCTTTTTAGTCTAAATTCCCACCAAATCTCTTTGGCTAGAGTAAAAACTTATACAAAAGTCTTGTAAAACTTCAGCAACTCTTTTTGATTCTTTTGCAAATAAATCCCTCCCATAATATTGGCAATGCCATAAAACACAAAACCAAAAGCAATAATCCAATTAGTAGCAATAAAGCCAGCAAAAGGATTGAAGATAATCAGCAATCCAAATACTACCCCCAGTATTCCACTTAGTAACTGCCAAATCCAATTGTCTTGTTTATGTGCCCGCAGGGTAAAAGCATTGGCAAAATGAGTTGCTCCCAGGGCTACCGCCCAAATTCCAAAGAGGAAAATTATTACTTCCCAAGCCAAACCTGGCCGGCCCAAAAACAGCATTGCCATCAGGAAATTAAGAATCGCCGCCACCAGCATCCAGCCAGCCATAGGGGTACGCAAATTCATAAAAAAACTAATCAGATAAAAAACCGCACTAATCAACAATAAAATCCCCAAAAAAATTATCTCGGTCAACATCGCCGCAATTGGTTGGGCAAACATCCAAAAGCCAATTACTATCATTACCGCCCCCACTATTCCCAGCAGCCACTTGGTTGCTGTCAAAGAGTTTTTCATCTCTACCTTTCTTTTTCTCCTACTATTATAATCATCATTTTTGCCTCCCCCACCTCATTTTTGCCTCCCCCACCCACTTAATTCTACTTCGCCGTCTCTTTCTCCCTTTTCTCTAGTCCCAGTTTCTCCCGGATAAATTTGGGCATCAGCCGTGGTGGATCAAAAATACCCAAAATTATACTCCCCCAACCAATTAGCCAAAAAAGAAATGGCAAAAAGTGATACAAAAAAAGATCCAAAAGCCGCCGATAGCTGGCTCCACCATCATCCAAGAAAACCGTTGCTACTGTCTGGTCCGCCAGCTGATCCACAATATGTTTTTGATAAGAAAAATGAAAAGCCAAAACCGCAAAACCCAGTAAGAACCACACATAGCGCCGCTCTGGCTTGCGAATCAATAAAAACAAGCTGGCTGCCCCCGCCAAAACCAAACCAATCAAAAGCTGATTATGCAAATAAGTAAAATAAATTAATTGAAAAATACCTTGTTTCATTATTGTTTGCTCCTTTTATCTTTTCCCTTTTCTCCTCGCCCCATCCCTTAGCGCACTCTCTTTCTACCCCGTGGCGCCAAACTCAGATGATAAACCAAATAGCTCACTAATAATAAACAGCCTGCCCCAAAGGCTAATTGCCAACCAGAAAAGCTAAATTCCCCGCCCACTCCCAGCTCACTTCCCGCTGCTACTACCTCGCCCGCTAGCACCAAACCTTCACTTTCATTTTGATACACCGCCATTTGCGGCCCCGGGTCACCAGCTTCTAGCCGTGGTTGAGCAAATAAATTTACTACCAGCAAAACCGCCTGACCATCAATCTCTCCATCCAAAACCGCCAGCCCAGTTTCCCGGAAATTCCCATTGAGTAAATTTTCCCGGTGGGTGGGCGAATCAAGCCAGCCCTCTATTAGCGCCGCCTCAGTATAAAAATCCCGAGCCAAATTTTCCCCGGCACTCTCATAAGCATAACCACTTTCACTAATAAACTCCCACGGCTCGGTCCCATCGGGAGCTACGTGAGCCCAATAATCCTGGGCAAACATTGACTCACCTTTATTTGCTGCCGCCTCATTGAGCCGAGCATTTAAATTAAGCGGCCCCAAACCTTCTTTGGCTCGCTCCAAATTTAGTAAACGCAAAATTTCTTGACTATTTAATTGCTCCGAAACTCCCAAAACTCTGGTTTGCTCTCCCCCAAATTGATTAAACAGCATTGAGCCCAGCAATAGCACTCCCGCCCCCACCGCCAACAGTGCCAGATTTTGCAATTTTCCAAGCCTGGTCTGCGTCCGCTTAGCCTGCTTGTCACTACCTTTTGCTTTTGCCGCCCTTTTTCTCGTTTTTGTCTTATTAGCTATTGTCATTTTATTTTATTTCTAATTCTTCTCTGTCAAATAAATATGCATCTAAACCCTCATTATACACTTGTTCTACCCAATGTCTCACTCCAGAATGAGTGTAAAAATACAAACTATCAGGGCCCAAATCGCTCTCCTCAATCTCTAGGCTGGCAATTTCACTCAGGGGCATATTCTCCGCCAACTTCCCTCCCACATAAGCCGCTTTCTCCTGATCATTCTCTAGCGCCAA
>CAYJFT010000038.1:6535-7042 GCA_964369765.1 uncultured Pseudomonadales bacterium
TTATCTGCAAACCCGCCCGCACCGGATAATAATAAGTTTGCAACAGGGCTAGATAATCTTCCACCGTCTCTACCCCAGCCTCAGCCTCTTTGTATTTCAGGTAGGCTTGATCTCGACTCAAGCCCGTTAGCGGATGTAAAATTTGCATTTCCCGGGCTTCTTCAATCTGACCTAGCTCTTCAACTGGTAAAATTTCTAAACTAGCATCAGGCATAATCCCCTGTCTGGTTTGATTATAATTACTCCAGACTATCGCCAAAATTATTACCACCACCATTGCCAAGAGCAATAAAATGAATTGATATCTTTCCCAAAACTTTTTCATTCAGCCTCCATTATAGCAGATTCTTTGCTATAATAAAGACATGCTTGATTATTTCGCCTTAATTCATCAGTATTGGGGGGCCCCCCCCCCCCCCCCCCCAAGCATTTTTTTTATAAAGGATGTATGGGGGGGAGTACCGACCTCGGGACGTCGCGGCCCGAGCAGCACCCGACGCCCAGGCA
>CAYJFT010000038.1:7052-7593 GCA_964369765.1 uncultured Pseudomonadales bacterium
AAATTCACTCTGTTTTGGTTACCAATGACGCCTTGACAATTGCTAGACGACTCGAACTCACCGCTTCAGAGCTCACTTTTATAGAAGAAGCTGCCATGCTTCATGATTTAGGCGTCTGCCAGGTTAATAGTCCCAAAATGTTTTGCACCGGTGAATTACCTTATATTGCTCATGGAGTTGCTGGCGCTCAGCTACTGCGCGCTGCCGGCTTAGAGTCTCACGCCTTGGTTGCCGAGCGCCACATAGGCGTTGGCCTCTCCAAACAAGAAATCACCGCCAGAAATCTCCCTCTGCCAGCCCAGGATTTTCTACCCCAGACTTTACCAGAAAAAATTATCACTTATGCCGATCTCTTTTATTCCAAGCGCCCCACCACACTCTGGCAAAAAGACACCCCAGCCCAAGTTGCTGCCGAGCTAGCCCAATATGGCAAGGAGCAAGTAGCCACTTTTACCCGCTATCATCAAGAATTTTCTCCTCACGGTTATTTGGGCACTTAGCCAGACTATATAATAGCAATAAAATTTAGAAAGGTAAAATA
>CAYJFT010000039.1:0-432 GCA_964369765.1 uncultured Pseudomonadales bacterium
AGCCTTATTCTGGTTCGCCAGCTAATAGTGATATAGAATTTGCTTTATTAGAAGAGGGGGATTGTTTGCTGGGTTTGCAATTGTCTAGTGGAGGGCATTTGACTCATGGTCACCCGGGGGTGACTTTTTCGGGGCGATTTTTTAGGAGCGTGCAGTATGGGGTAGATGAAACGGCGCGAATTGATTTTGATCAAGTCCGCGCCCTAGCTCTAAAAAATCGCCCCAAATTAATTATTGCTGGTAATACCGCTTATCCTTTTGAGCTTGATTTTGCTAAGTTTCGGGAAATTGCTGATGAAGTGGGGGCTTATCTTTTGGCGGATATTTCTCATATTACTGGTTTGGTAGTGGCGGGGGTGCACCCTAGCCCGGTGCCTGACGCCGATGTGATTATGAGTACTACCCATAAGACTTTTCGGGGGCCACGGGGGG
>CAYJFT010000039.1:442-3420 GCA_964369765.1 uncultured Pseudomonadales bacterium
ACTACAGCGGCGATTGCGGTGGCGGCCGCCGAGGCGAGCAAGGAAAGTTTTCAGGTTTATGGCCGCCAAGTGGTGAAAAATGCTCAGGTTTTGGCCGGGGCTTTGCTGGAGAAAGGCTTGAAATTGGTGGGTGGGGGAACTAGTAATCATTTGCTAATTATTGATTATAGTCAGAATATGCCGGGCCTAGGTGGGGTGGTTTCTTTTGCTTTGGACTGCGCTGGTATTTATGCCAATAAAAATACGGTGCCTGGGGAACCAGGCTCGCCTTTTTATCCTTCGGGAATTAGGATTGGCACACCTTTGGTGACTACCCGGGGAATGAAAGAGGCAGAGATGAAACAAATTGCGGCTTGGATTGCCCGAGTGAGTGAAATTGTGGGCCGGGAAAAATTACCAGCAGAGAAAGCGGCGCGGGGAGTGTTTATCAAAGCTTGTCGGGAAAAATATCAGACTGATGAGGAATTAGCGGCAATTGCTAAGGAGGTAAAAGATTTAACCAGTGGCTTTCCACTATTTGCGGGTTAAGCGAAGTGGATAGCGCTGGGGAAAATTTGCAAGTTGAAAAAAATTCTTGTATAATGAAAAGATAATGGCATTTAATGATAATTCCCGGGGAAACCTGGACAATGTTTTAGTTCAAGAAATCAATCAATTACGGCAGCGATTGGAGGGGGTGAAATTACCAGAAAAAGTCCGGGAAAAAGCCCTGCGGGATATTATGAGTCTGGAGCGCTCAATTCAATTTGGTAATTATGATGAAAAGTATGAGATTGTGACGCGTTATATTGATTGGTTGTCACGAGTGCCTTGGAGTAAAGAGACCAAGGATAGATTAGACATCCGGGAAACCCAAGCGATTTTTGACCAGCATCATTATGGGATGCAAGAGGTCAAAAATCGCTTCCTAGAATATGTTTCCATGCTGCAGCTGCAGAGTCAGAGTAATCCCGAGCAAAGTTATCGGGCGCCGATTTTGCTCTTGGTTGGTCTGGTGGGAACAGGTAAAACCACTTTTGCTTATTCACTAGCCGAGGCTTTGGGCCGCTATCTGGTACGGATTCCTTTTGGAGGGATGAGTAGTTCTTTGGAATTGCGGGGGTCTTCGCGTTTGCGCCTAGAGGCAGAGCCGGGGAAAATTATCAAAGGTATTGCCGAGGCTGGGGTGCGTAATCCAGTAATATTATTAGATGAAATTGATCGGGTGACCGAGGATTCACGGATGGATATTATGGGGGTTTTGGTAGAGCTATTAGATCCGGCGCAAAACAAAGCTTTTGTGGATAATTATATTGATTATCCAATGGATTTGTCCCGGGCAATTTTCTTGGCTACAGCTAATAATACCACTAATATTGCTACGGCGGTGATGGACAGAATGGAAAAAATATCAATGCCTAGTTATTCTGATCATGAAAAGGAAATGATTGCCAAAAATTATACCCTGCCCAAATTGTATGCGGCGGCGGGTTTACAAGCGGAGCAAATTCATATTGATGAGGCTTTGTGGCCAATGATTATTCGCCCGCTGGGTTATGATATGGGGATACGGACGCTGGAGCGGAATTTGGAAAATTTGGTGAGAAAAAGTGTACGGATTATGGTGGAGCGGGGGTTTAAAGAAATTTGGGTGAATCAAGAAAATTATAAAATTTTCTTGCCGCAATATTAAAATAGCTTAAAAATGACTGAAAATGGTCATAAAATGTGCTTTTCATACAAAATTTTGGATGAAATAAGCTTTTCCTCTGGTTTTTTAGATGATTGGGTTAAATATTTTTTATAAGCAAAAACCCCGCTCTGAGAGCGGGGTTTTTAAAATTGTTGAGCTTTTTAGCTTAGTTGACTACTTCGCCTTCGACCACTTCGCCTTCGGTGGGCTTGGCATCTTTTTTATCAGAGTCGGCAGTTTCAGCAGCTGCTGGAGCCTCTCCCCCACCCTGCTGGGCTTCTTCGGCCTGGGCTTTTTGCATGGCCTCGCCAATTTTTTGGGCGCTAGCAAGAGTTTCTTGGACAGCAGTGTCAATTTGTTCTTTGGTGGCATTCTCATCAGCGACCAAGTCTTTGAGAGCTTTAACATTAGCCTCAATTTTCTCTTTCTCGGCTTTATCGCCTAATTTGTCACCGTATTCGCTTAATTGTTTTTCTACTTCAAAAGCAACACTATTACCTTGATTGCGAGCCTCGACTAATTCTTTTTTGGCTTTGTCGGCTTCGGCATTGACCTCGGCTTCTTGCTTCATTTTCTCAATTTCTTCATCAGAGAGATTGGTGCTATTGGCAATGGTGATATTGGCTTCTTTGCCACTGGTTTTGTCAGTAGCACTGACTTTAAGAATACCATTGGAGTCAATATCAAATTTGACCTCTACCTGGGGCATACCACGGGGTGCCGGAGGAATGCCGTCGAGAATGAAGCGACCAAGGGATTTATTATCGGCAGCCATTTCGCGCTCGCCCTGGAGAACATTGATTTCCACACTGGTTTGATTATCAGCGGCAGTAGAGAAAATTTGATTGCCGCTGGTGGGCAAAGTGGTATTGCGATTAATCAAAGGAGTACGGATGCCGCCCAGGGTTTCTACGCCCAAAGTGAGAGGGGTGACATCGAGCAGGACCACGTCTTGGACATCGCCAGCGATAACTCCAGCCTGAATAGCGGCGCCAATAGCGACCACTTCATCGGGATTAACACCCTGATGGGGTTTTTTGCCAAAGTATTTTTCTACTTCGCTAATGATTTTGGGCATGCGGGTCATCCCACCGACCATGACGACATCGCTAATATCGGCCACGGCTACACCGGCGTCTTTGAGGGCTTTTTTGACCGGTTCAAAAGTTTTGCTGATTAAATTATCGGTCAGCTCTTCTAATTTGGCCCGGGTCAGGCTCATAGTCATATGCAAGGGTTGACCGTCGTCTCCCTGGGTAATAAAGGGGAGATTGATTTCGGTTTGGGTGGCGCTACTAAGCTCAAT
>CAYJFT010000039.1:3430-5749 GCA_964369765.1 uncultured Pseudomonadales bacterium
CTTTTTCGGCAGCGTCTTTGACCCGTTGGAGTGCCTGAGGGTCTTTGCTCAAATCTTTGCCTTGGTCTTTTTTGAACTCGCTGATCAGATAATCAATGATCTGAGAATCAAAATCGTCACCACCCAAGAAAGTATCACCATTGGTGGATTTGACTTCAAAAACGCCATCGCCGATTTCCAAGATGGAGATATCAAAAGTACCGCCGCCAAGGTCATAAACGGCAATAGTGCTATTGCCTTTTTTGTCTAGACCATAAGCGAGGGCGGCGGCGGTGGGTTCATTAACAATCCGCTCCACCGTGAGGCCGGCGATTTCGCCGGCTTGTTTGGTAGCTTGGCGCTGAGAATCGTCAAAATAGGCCGGGACGGTAATCACTGCTTTACTAACAGGGCCACCCAGATAGGCCTCGGCGTCGGCTTTGGCTTTTTGCAAAATTTTGGCACTGATTTCTTGGGGGGTCATTTGTTTACCGTCTAGCTCGACCACGGCCATACTGTCTTTACCGCTAACCACCGGATAAGAAACGTGTTTAATGGCATTTTGGACGGCTTTGGCATTAAATTTTTGGCCCATAAAGCGTTTGATAGAATTGACGGTAGTGGTGGGATTAAGAACCATTTGCCGTTTGGCGGTGTCACCAACACTGACCTCACTGCCTTTGAAATTAACAATAGAGGGGTAAGTATTACGGCCTTCGGCGGTAGGGATAATTTTGGGACTGCCGCCTTCCATGACCGCTACGGCGCTATTAGTAGTGCCTAAATCGATACCAATTATTTTTGACATATTTTGCCTTTCTGTTGTTTATTTTTAAAATGTCAGAGGTATTGTTTCCTCAATTAGCAATTTTAGCACCCTTCTGCTAAATTGTCAAGCACTAAAATGAGGTGACTGCTAATTTTGTGAGGGATTCTTGAGGTAATTTGTGATTGGATTGGGAGGAATTTGCGTTTGGGATAGGGTGAATTTGTGTTTGAGTTGGGGTGAATTTGCATTTGGCGCAGTTTGAATTTGCGCCCGGGGCAGTTTTTTTGTATAATGAGGGGGTGGAAAAAATAGAAGAATTAAATTTGAGTTTGGAACGAGGGGCAGAGCTGGAGCTGAGGTTGCGGGCAAATCAGTTGCGCCAATATGTGGTGTCAATGTTGGCTCTGGCGGGTAGTGGGCATCCGGCTAGTAGTTTGGGTTTGGCAGAGGTGATGACTTGGCTTTATGAGCGGGTTTTGCGTTACCGGGTGGCGGAGCCGGCTTGGTCGGGGCGGGACAGATTTTTCCTAAGTGCGGGGCATGTGGCGCCGGTGTGGTATGGGCGGCTGGCCCAGAGTGGTTTTTTTGAGCTGAGTGAGTTGGCCAATTTGCGCAAATTTGGCAGTTTTTTGCAGGGGCATCCGCGGCGCAATTTGGCTTATGGGATAGAAAATAGTGCTGGACCGTTGGGTCAGGGGTTGTCGCAGGCGGTGGGGGCGGCTTATGGGTTGAAAATAGCGGGAGGGCGAGAGCGGGTTTTGGTGTTAAGCACTGACGGTGAGCAACAAGAGGGACAAGTCTGGGAGGCGTATTTATTTGCGGCGCATTATAATCTGAGTAATTTAACGGTGATAATTGATGAGAATTTGATACAGCAAAGTGGGGTGGTGGCGGGGGTGATGGGAGTGGCGGAGTTGCGGGCAAAATTAGAAAGCTTTAATTTTGCGGTGCGGGAGGTAGACGGGCATAATTTTGCCGCGCTGATGCAGGCAGATCGGGATTTGCTGGAATTGGGGGGTGAGCGGCGGCGGGCGATGATAGTGAAAACGGTGCCGGGGCGGGGAGTAAAAATTATGGAAAACGATTATCGTTGGCATGCGGGGAAAATCTCGGTGGATTTGGGGCGGGCGATTATTGCTGATTTGCGGGTACAGGCGGGGGTAATGCAGGCTGAATTAACGGGTTTGGGGGTGGGGGGAAGCGCAGGAGTAGGAGGTGCAGGAGAGATGGGAGGAGTAAAATGATAGATTTAAATAAACCGGTTCTAGAAGAGAAAAAAGCCACCAGAGATGGTTTTGGTCAGGCGATTTATGAGCTGGGGGCGAGTGAGCCAGACCTGATGGTACTGTGTGTGGATAGTGTGGAGTCTTTGCGCCTAGAAAAATTTAGGGCGGATTATCCAGAAAAATTTGTAGAAATGGGTATCAGTGAGCAGAATATGGCCGGGGTGGCGGCTGGTTTGGCTGGCTTGGGAAAAAAAGTAGTGATGTGTGGTTTTGCCGCTTTTAATCCGGGGCGCAATTGGGAGCAGATTCGGGTGAGTGTGGCGGAGCAAAAAATGAATGTGAAAA
>CAYJFT010000039.1:5759-6841 GCA_964369765.1 uncultured Pseudomonadales bacterium
CAATGGCTGTTTCAGCTGGGGGGGGTGTTGGGGGGGGGGGGGGGGGGGGGGCGGGGGGTGGAGGCTTCAGGCTCTAGAAGATGTGGCGCTAATGAGTGTGATTCCGGGGATGCGGGTACTCTCGCCGGGTGATTTTGGGGAAGCAAAAGAGATGACGGCGGCAATGTTGGATTTGGAGGGGCCACTCTATTTGCGTTTGGGCCGGGAAAAAGTGAAAGTGCGGCAAAATCGCTCGGCTTTTGTTTTTGGCCAGGCAGAGCTGGTGCGCGATGGTACAGATGTGACAATAATTACTTATGGGGGGACTTTGGGTTTGGCAGAGACAGTGGTGGCGGAGTTGGCGGAGGTGGGGGTGCGGGCACGGCTGCTTAATATGGGGACAATCAAACCTGTGGACGCGGAGGCGGTTAAAAAAGCGGCGCTAGAGACGCGGGCGATACTGGTGATAGAGGATCAACAGCGGATTGGGGGCTTGGGGAGTTTGATTGGGCTGGAGCTGGGGATGATTGGGGGGGCGTATTGGGATGTCTTGGCGATAGAGGATAAGTTTGGGCAATCGGGAGCGCCGGCAGAGTTGTATAAAGCTTATGGGCTAAGTGGGGCGCAGGTGAAAAAACGGGTATTTGCTCTACTAGAAAAGAAAATGGCTGGGAAGAAGTAAAAGAAGTAAAATGTCGGTGTAAATTGGGTAAATGTCGGTGTAAATTGGGTAAATGTCGGTATAAATTGGGGAAATGTCGGCGTATTATTCAGGCCCCCAAACTAATGTCACTGGCCTTTGTCCCACTGGCTTCATTATTCCTACCCGGGATGATTTTGCTACTTTGCATTATACTTTTGGTGGTACTGGAGCAAATTCCAGCGATGCTACAGTAGTGGGTCGCTATACTAATCCTGCTATTTATAATGGCATTTACTCAGGTCAATCTGATAGTTCCGGGTCTCCTCTGAGTTATCATGGCACGGGTGGCTTCTGGTGGAGTAGTACACCATATAATTCTTACCAAGTGTACAATTTAAACCTGAGAAATGGTGGCGTAGAGTCACAGTTCAGCAGTTACTTCAAAAGTTATGGCTTATCT
>CAYJFT010000039.1:6851-7587 GCA_964369765.1 uncultured Pseudomonadales bacterium
TTAGTCTAAAATAGAGCTATGTCAATTGTACAAGCAGAATCAAACCAAGTGGTAATCAGTAGTTTAGTGGCCCGGGAAATTTTGGACTCGCGGGGGGTGCCTACTCTAGAGGTTAGCCTGGCGCTTAATAATGGCGTGGTGGTGGTGAGTAGTATTTCTACGGCCAATCCGGGTAAGCAAACTGATTTATTAGAACTTCGCGATGGTGATCAGGGGCGGATGTTGGGTCTGGGTTTGAAAAAAGCGGTGGAGTTGATTAATGGCAAGATAGCCGAGGCGCTTTTGGGCAAAAATCCCCTAAATCAAGAAGAATTGGATCAATTATTGATGAATTTGGATGGTAGTAAAAATATGAGTAATTTGGGGGCGAATACGACGATGGTGGTTTCGCAGGCAATTAGTAAAGCGGCGGCGCTTTTGTATGGTTGGCCACCTTATTACTATTTTTTCAAACGCTATAAATTGGCCAATGTTTTGGCTATGCCCACAGTTTTGTATGGCCTGATTGATGGGGGGCGCCACGGGACAGACAATTTAGATTTTCAGGAGTTTCAGATTATACCGGCCAATAGTCTCAGTTTTGAGCGCTCAATTGAGCTGGCGGTGTCAATGTTTAAGTCCCTGGGTGATATTTTGCAGCAAAAAGGAGCGATCCGGGCGGTGGGGCCCAATGGTGGTTATACGCCGCATTTGTATAAAAATACTGATGCTTTTGACTTGATTAATGAGGCGGCGC
>CAYJFT010000040.1:0-6115 GCA_964369765.1 uncultured Pseudomonadales bacterium
GGCTAATTTACTAACTTTTTCTTGGTCTAAGTATTTCTGCAGGAGCAGTTCTTGATAATAATGACCGATTTTTTGCCAGACACAGTCGAGTTTCTCGGAAAGCTCGGTGCTAGAATATATTTCTGGGGTGGGGAGGAAGTCTGCAGGGGGAGAAGTTTGAGGACTTTTTTGGCATAGAGTTTGCGATAATAATCGGCGATTTCGTGTTTGGCCAGAGAACACATCCAGGTCCAGAGTGAACTGCGGCCGGCAAAGTGAGGGAGACTCTGGAGGGACTTAATAAAAGTTTCTTGGACTAAGTCCTGGACGTCTTGGGGGGTGCTAACCCGGGCGGCGATAAAATGAGTGAGGCGGGCTTGATAAAGGTGATACCAATGTTCTACTGCTCTCCCCTCCCCTGCCAAAAGACCGGCAACAAGCTGTGATTGGGTGGAAAAGGTTTTTTGACTTGACATAGACTCTATTATAATAGAAAAAATGAGAAAAGGTGATATAATTGATAGTATGGATAGAGGAAAAATAAAGCGAGCAATATTAGTTTTGACAGCTTTTTTTGGCTTGGGAGGGGTTTTTTTAACAAATGGAGGAGTAGTGCAGGCGATTTCTTGTGATGCAGAAGATGCAGAATTTTGGAGTGATGGAGTAATTATTAATGCAATTTCTACTGAATTTGGAGCGAATACCTGGGTATTTAAAAGATCGACTTGTTATGACACTTGGCCCAATTCCTCAACTATTACTGTAGAATGTGAAGGGGGCAGTGATGGTTATGGCGGGGTTACAAAAGGTACAAAGACCTTGGATATTTGTGTAGCCAATGAGGGTGAGAGCGGTACAACTGCGGATCCATATAATCAAAGACCTGGCAGTGCTAATCAGGGAGGAAGTGGAGCAACGGGGACAACAATTGTGGGAACGGACTTGGGTACTGGTGCACCAGATAATATGGGTACAGTAACAACTCCTGGTGTGGATGGGAGCAGTGAATTGGCAAATTATTATTGTTTAAATAATGACACTAATGTTTGTAGTGGGATTTTTAATTCTACCAGAGAGGCAGCGGAGGCAAAATGTGTCAGTCCAGATACATTGTATGAAAACAAAGATGAATGTGAAGATAGAGAAGACGCAGTAGATGCGGCGATAGCGGGGGAAATTTATGATATTGGTGGAGTGACAGGTAATGATACACCCCTGGACTTTGCCGGGGAGTTGCTTTTGAATAATGAAGAAGGGACGGCGGTGCAAGATGTTTTTGGAACGGTGTCCTCGATTGTAGACCTAATTGTGCGCTATTTATTTATTGCTGGCGGGATTCTATTTTTTGTCTTGATTTTAATTTCTGGTTATCGGTTGATTTTCTTGGGAGACAAGCAAAAAGCGGTTTCTAGTGTGCGGACAAATTTGACCATTGGAGTAGTAGGCTTAATGATAATGTTTGGAGCTTTTTGGATTTTAGAGATAATAGAAACTTTGACGGGAGTGCCGCTGGGAGGAATATTTGGATGAGAAAAATACTGATAATAGGGGTTTTGGTGCTAGGATTAATGATGGGGGGAGCTGAAGTGAGAGCGGAGGAAACTAGCGAAGCACCGGAGATGGAGGAAGTTTTTGGCACCCTGAGTAGTGATGTGGGGGGAGTGGGCAATCGTGAACTGAGTGATTTAACTGTTTTAATCAATAATATTATTAATTTCTTGCTTTTTGCAGCGGGAGTGTTTTTATTGGTGAATAAAATTTTGGCGGGGATAAGTATTATCACCAAAGGGAGCAAGCCGGGGGAATTTGCCACAGCGATGAAGCGGATATTATTTAGTGCGATTGGGATAGTGATTGTTTTCTTGGCTTATGTAGTGGTGGGTTTTGTGGTGACAACGCTGTTTGGAACTGAGGTAAGCTTGACCGGGGATAGCAGCGGGGGAATAGAGAAAGTGTTGGAGGGGAGAGGATGAAAATGACTTGGCGGATAATGATGGTGACTTTGGGACTGGTGATAGGTTTGAGTTGGGGGAATGGGGAGGTGGGGGCGCAGGGAGGGGCCTGGTGTCTGGACATGCGGCCAGAAAAGAGCGAGGGAAATGAAGCGGGGGCGGAATGCAATGAAATACCCCTGGGGGAGGATTGGTCGGATGAGTGTAGTAGAACTTTTAAAACTGAAGCGGAATGTTTAGCGAGTCTGGAGGCAGCGACGGGGGCGGCGGATTTTGGGGAGATTAAGCCTTTTGGGGAAGATGCGGGAGTGGAGGATTTGCAAACTGGGCCGGGGGGCTTGGATCCGGTGTTGGAATTGGTGAATAATATTATTCTTTTTAGTGTGACAATAGCGGCGATTTGGCTGATTATTACGATAATTTTGCAGGGAATAAAAGTGATAAATAGCAAGGGTGACCCCAAGAAATTGAGCGAAGCGGTGAAAAAAATAATCTGGAGCCTGGCGGGCTTGGCGCTGGTGGCGCTGGCTTATGTGCTAGCGGGCTGGATGAGTCAATTAATTTTTGGTGATGAGGGAGAGATTTTGCAGCCAGAGATTACAGCGCCGCGGGTTAACGGAGGAGATGAAGTGGAAGAATGGGAGGGGGGACAAACTGGAGTGTTTTATTAAAGGTGATAAAAATAGAATAAAAGAATAAAAGAAGGAGTAAAATGATAGAAAATGTACAGGCAGATGAAGTAGTTTTGGGTAATATTGGCGAGGGGACGGGTCTGATACAGGGGGAAAGTGAGATTTACAGCGAGGGAGTGATTGCTTGGGAGGTAATTGTGTCTACAGTGGCCCAGGTGTTGTTTTTTGCGGCGGCGGTGGCAACTTTTATTTATCTGATTTGGGGAGGGCTGACTTTTATTAGCAGCGGGGGCAAACCAGAAAAGGTGGCCGAGGCCCGGCGGCGGATTACCTATGCAGCAATTGGGTTGATTATTACTGCCTGCGCCTTTGTGATTTGGCAGCTGATTTTGGGAATTGTGGGGGCCGAGAGTTTGAACCCAGGATTGTAAGCAAATGAGTAAAATTTTGCGCTGGGTTTTCCAAGTTGTCTTGGTGATACTAGTGCTTTTTTTTGGTTATCATTATTTTACCAGAGAAGAATTGCGCGGTTGTGTGACCATACCGGTGGCGAGTTTGAATGGAGTGAGTGAACAGGTGCATTTGGACCAGGCGGCGGTGGATCAGTTTGTAGAGAATTTTGGCGATGGGCTGAGCCTGGTGGTAGAGAATGGAGAGAATTTATGGCATAAAGTCAGTGAGAGCTGGAGTGAAGCGGGGGGAGTGGTGGGTGGGGAGGCAAGTGATGCGGCGAGCTTGGCGGAGGAAATGGTAGATAGGGGGCATTATTTATATTGCCGGACAGTGGTGGATAGAGTGGAAAGTGGGGAGTAAAAAAGTGCGTCCACAGGGACTTGAACCCCGAACCGCCAAGGTATAAGCTTGGTGCTCTAACCAATTGAGCTATGGACGCACAAAAGGTGATTTTTTATATTGTAACATCTAAGTGGGGGTGGACGAGGGGGAAAGTGTTATTTGCAGAAGGGGAGGGTTATTTACAGACGGGGAGGGTTATTTGCGAAGGATTTCTAAACCGGGGAGAGGGCGATTGGCCAGGAATTCTAGGGTGGCGCCGCCGGCAAGAGAGAGATAGTTGATGCCCCGGAGGGCATTGAAGCGCTGGGCGGCGGCGAGGGTGTCGCCGCCGCCCAGGAGGGTATAGGCTTTGCTCTTGGCGGCGGCGCGGGCGATAGCGCGGGTGCCAGCGGCAAAAAGGGGTTCTTCTGAATAGCCCATGGGGCCATTCCAAAAAACGGCGCCAGCTTGGGCAATTAATTCCTGATAAAGTTTGATGGTTTTGGGGCCAATGTCTAAATACATCAAGTTTTTGGCGGGGTGGACTTGATCGCTGGTGAGTTTAATAATTTGAGTTTTTTTGGCCTTGGGGCCGGTAGCGGCGACTACGTCAATAGGATAAATGATTTTGGGCAGGGGGATATAGCCGTCTTTGAGGAGACGCTCGGAAAGATTATCGCTGAGGATGTCCTGAGCAATGTCAACATAAGAGAGACCGGTTTTGGCTAGATCGGCGGGGGCGTCTTGGAGATAGGAGCGCTGGATACTAAGGCCCACGGCCTTGAAAAAGTTATTAGCGACGCCCCCGCCGAGCAAAATAGCGTCGGCAATTTGGGCCAAGTTAACAATGGAGTCAACTTTGTCGGAGATTTTGGCGCCGCCCACGATGATAATCAGAGGGCGGCGCGGGGTAGAAATGATTTTGGAGAGAGCGGTGAGCGGGGTGAGAAAAAAATACCCGGCGGCCGCGGGGGGGCGGGGGGGGAGGCCGGTGATAGAGGCGTGAGAGCGATGAGAGGCAGAGAAAGCATCATTGACATAGGCGGTGCCCAGCTGGGATAAGGCCTGGGCAAAAGCGGGGGAGTTTTTTTTCTCGCCGGGGGCAAAACGAAGGTTTTCGACTAAAATAACGGTTTTGGGGGGAAGCAAATCAATGGTGTTTTTGGCTTCTGGGGCAAAAGGATCGGTAAGAAAGTGAAGATTCCAGGTGGTGTCTTTTTGGAGAAAATGTAAGACAGGTTCCAAAGAAAAGCGTTTAAAATCGTCTGGAGCAGGGCGGCCCAGATGAGAAAGCAGGACAATCTTATTTTTACCCCGGAGCAAGGCATTGATAGTATCATAACTGGCGCGGATGCGCCGGGGGTCAGCAACAGTAAGTTGGCCGCGTTTTTTGACCAGAGGGACATTATAGTCCACTCTGGTCAAAACAGTTTGATTATGCCAATTGTAATCACGGATGGTGCGTAAATTCATGGACTAATTTTAGCATAAATTATCGGTTAAGGCAATGACGCTGGGCTCAGAAGAGCATTGGAAGCGCCGGGGGAGCCCTAAACAATTTGATTGCGCTCTTTGATTTTGGCCCAGATGGCTTTTTCGATTTCGCGCATCTGGGGGGCATTGGCGGCCAAAGCTTTTTTGGCGGATTCTTTGCCCTGGGCCAAAACATTGCCCTGATATTTGTAAAAGCTGCCGCTTTTTTCGATAATCTCGTATTCCACACCGATGTCGACTAGATCGCCAACCCAAGAAATACCATTTTGGTCCATTTCAAATTCGGCGATACGAAAGGGTGGGGAAAGTTTGTTTTTGGTGACTTTGACCCGATGGCGAGAACCAACGATTTTGTCGCTTTCCTGAATATTACCGATTTTGCGAATGTCTAGGCGCTGCGAGGCATAGAATTTAAGGGCCTGACCGCCAGTAGTGGTCTCTGGGCTACCAAACATAACGCCAATTTTCATACGGATTTGATTGGTGAAGATGACCAGGGTTTTGGTTTTATTAATAGCGGCGGTGAGTTTGCGCATGGCTTGGGACATTAGGCGAGCCTGGGTACCCATTTGATGATCGCCCATGTCGCCTTCGATTTCTGATTTGGGGACCAGAGCGGCAACGGAGTCGACGACCAGGAGATCAACGCCGCCAGAGCGGATAAGGGTTTCGGCGATTTCCAAAGCTTGCTCACCATAGTCTGGCTGGGAGATAAGGAGTTTGCTCAGGTCCACACCAATGGCGGCGGCGCGGACTGGATCGAGGGCGTGTTCGACATCGACAAAGGCAGCGACGCCGCCTTTTTTCTGCACATCGGCAATAGCATGCAAACAAAGAGTGGTTTTACCAGAGGCTTCTGGGCCATAAATTTCAATAATCCGGCCCTTGGGGAAACCACCGATGCCCAGAGCTAGATTGAGGGCGAGTGAACCGGTAGAAACCACGGGAATAGTGGCCATATTTTTTAGGCTGTCTTCCATTTTCATAATGGAGCCTTTGCCAAATTGTTTTTCAATTTGGGCCATGGCGGCCTCGACTGCTTGTAGCTTTTGGGCTTCTTCTGGATTAGTGGTGGATTTATTGGCTTTATCAGTGGTTTTGACGGCTTTTAAATTTTTTTCTGTCATAATAGACCTTTCTGTGTCTAGTGGAGACTGGGGATTTTGGACCCGCGTCCAAAATCCCCCCCCAAAAAAATATTTATTTAAAAAAAAACGTAAACATGTTTTGCACTTTTTTACACCCCTGCTTGGGCGGTTTTTTCAATTTTTTAATTATTTTGAA
>CAYJFT010000040.1:6125-7579 GCA_964369765.1 uncultured Pseudomonadales bacterium
CTACTTTCTACAAAACGAACCTTGGTGGCCCAGGCTAAACGATAATAATCCTGCACCCGAGCAATGATTTCTGTGGCCGGCCAGATACCAAGTTCTTGAGCCAAAAAGAGGGTGTAATAGGTTTTGTTGATATAATAAAGGGCAGACTCGTAGCGGCGAACCTTTTCCCAAGAATGATATTTGCGAAAAGCCTCCATTAACTGCACGCAACTTTCTTGTAAAGATTCCTGCGCCTGGGCACACCAAGGCCGGGCCTCTAGCTCGCTTTGGTATTCCAAGAGGAATTGATGGAGCTCTAGATTGAGCTCGTGGCCGCGTTGCCAGGCTTTGAGAGAAGTAAAGTCTTTGCGGGGCTTTTTTTCTGCCTGGGGACCGGTAGGGTTTTCACCAGAATTGCCCTCCCCTACCCCAGGGTGATCCTGAGAAAGGTCTTGATCACTAACCAAACTATTAAGATTGGCAGTAGTTTTTTTTGTTGTCATAAAAAAACTTTCTATAATAAATAATAATCCGGGAACAAGTGACGGCTAGCTTCGTAAAATGTTGCCCAAGCTTTATTATCAGGACAAATCTCACTTTTATCTCACTTTTTGACGAGCAAAATTGAGGAGAAAGCCGACGACGGCTTATTCATGGCGCAGGGCCTCGATTGGCGAGAGGCGGGCGGCGGAGCGGGCGGGGGCGACACCAAAGATAAGGCCGACGGCCAGAGAGACAGAGAGGGCCAAGAGCACAGCCTGGAGAGTGACGGTGGCGGGGAAAAAGGCGGCGATGGCGGAGATAAGACCCCAGGCTAGGAGGAGACCGAGGGCGCCACCCAGGAGCGAGAGTATCAGGGCCTCGAAGAGGAATTGAAGGAGAATTAGAGCTGGGGTGGCGCCCAGAGCTTTGCGCAGGCCGATTTCGCGGGTGCGCTCGGAGACAGAAACGAGCATAATATTCATAATGCCGATGCCGCCAACGACCAGGGAGATGGCGGCAATACCAGAGAGACCAATGGTGAGGACACCAAGAATAGAGTTGATGGAATCCAGGATTTCTTGCTGGTCAACGATGGAAAATTCATTGGAATCGAGGCGGCCGCGATCTAGAAGGGCTTCTTCTAGGGCGTCTTTGGCTGGCTCTACTTGATCTGGATCGCGGATTTTGATGATAATTTGGGTGACGTCTTGGTTGTTGTTAAGGTCAAAAGCGATGGGATAAGGGACATAAACCCAGTCGTCAAAAGGGGGGCCGGCGAAGCCCGAGGATTTTTTCTCGGCGGCGCCGGCCACAGTAAAAGTGCGCTCACCGATTTTGATTTTTTTGCCGGTGGGGTCAATGGAGCCAAAAAGGTCATCGGCGAGGTCGGAACCCAAGAAGGCGACGGGCTGAGCGGAAGAAACATCGGAGCTGGTAAAGAGATTGCCGGTGCGAGGGGTGAGATTAAAGCCTTCTTCCAGATCGGCGGTGGT
>CAYJFT010000041.1:0-2175 GCA_964369765.1 uncultured Pseudomonadales bacterium
CCACAAAAAGACTATAGCGACCAGCCAGATTTTAGCGAGGAATTACTTTTTTCTTGGGTTGCCCCAGAGCGCGTTTTTCGCCCTCGCCTCTCCAAAGTCTATTTACGCAATCTCATTCTCCTTTTGGTCCTGATTATTCTTCTCCTTATTTTTACCAGTCAATTTTATCTACTGATGGCTGTTTTGGCTTTTATTTTCCTTTTTTACGCTTTGGCCAATGTTCCCCCTCGCAAAATCCGCCACCAACTAACCAATTATGGTATTTACAGCGGTGACCGTTTTTACTCTTGGCTAGGCCGCGGCCAGCGTTTTTGGTTCGAGACCAGCCACAATCAAGAAATCTTGCGCCTAGAAATCCAAACCTTCCCCTATACCCTCACTCTCTTGGTTGGTCATCATCGCAATCAGGCTCAACTCCGCCAGATTCTCCGTCATTATTTAATAGAACAAAAACCACCTCAGACCAAATTGGACCAATGGATTGAATATTGGCGCCAAAAAATTCCCTTAGAATAATTATGTCTCCCCGTATCCTTTTCTCTATCTTTGTTTTCACCCTGGGCTTAAGTTTTCTTCACTTTGTTCCCCTGGCTAAGCCTACTCACGTCCAGGCCGTTGACCCAGTTGATGAGCTTCAGCAGCAAATCGACGAATTAGAAAAACTCAAGCAAATGTCCGAGGCCGCCACTACTCCTCTAGAGCAAGAACTAAATAATATCAATATTCGCTTTGACAATGCCGATGCCTCGCTTGCTCAGGCCCAGGCCGATGTTGATGAGCTAGAAGAGAGTATTGCCGACCGCCAAGATTCCGTGGGTCAAAACACTGCTCTGCTTCAATCAATGGTGGTTAATAGCTATAAAAATAGTCAGATTCACTCGCCCTTTCTGGCCTTTTTGGCTCCGCAGGAGAGCACCAATAATCTCTTAAGCCTCATGCATTATCAGGTGGCTCAGAGTCAAAATTTGCAAAAAATTGATAGTCTGAGCGAGGAAATCATTCAATTTAATCAGGATAAAGCTGAGTTAGAGGAAACTCAGGCCACTCTAATTGCTCTGAAAGGCCAGTTAGATCAGCAGCGCGATTTCTTCGCCGAAGAAATCGCCAAAGCCAAAGATTATCAAGCCACTCTAGGCACCCAAATTGCCTCGCTCACCGCCCAACAGCAAGCTATTATTAATTCTCGCTCTGGTGGTAGCTATATTACCGCTGTTGGCGATGTCCCCCTGGCCGATGATTTTAATGCCTCTATCGGTTATAAAGATCAGGCGCCGGCCAATTCTTTTGCCGTTTTTTCTTTTGGCGCCTACTCACATCGCAATGGTATGAGCCAATACGGCGCTTTGGCTCGGGCAGAAGCCGGCCAAAGCGCCGAAGAAATCCTAGCCGCCTATTACCCTGGTGCTACCCTCAAAAAAGACTATTCTGGCATGAGTGAAATTGATGTAGAGGGCTATGGCCGGATGTCTTTTGAAGATGTTTATCTAAAAAGTATTTACGAAGTCCCCATGTCTTGGCCCCTAGAAGTCCTGAAAGCCCAGGCTGTCGCTGCCCGCACCTATGCTGTCCGCTATACCAATCATGGTAGTAAAGCTATTTGCACTACCGAAAGCTGTCAAGTTTATAAAAGCGGTACCAAAGGTGGCGACTGGGACAAAGCTGTTAATGAAACTCGCGGCTGGATTTTGGTTGACGGCAGCGGTAATCCGGTTTCTACCCAGTACGCTTCTACTCATGGTGGCTATGCCAATACTAGTGGTTGGGATACTACCGATGGTCAGGGTGGCAGCGACTGGGCCAGTAAAGCCTGGGAAGTCAAAGCTGAATCCCCTTGGTTTTACAAAGCTTGGTACCGTGATGGCTATTCCAAAACTGGTAATGGCTGTGGGCGCACTCACCCTTGGCTCTCCCAGGAAGAAATGGCCGATATTGTTAATGCTTATTTGGTCTGGCAAAACCCCAATGGCGCCGACGCCTCCAGAATCTCACCAGTTACCATTAATGACTGTAATGTCGGCGGCAGCGGCGGCAACCCTTACTCTCTAGAAGAAATGAGAAATCACGCCAATAATTCCGGTGGTGCCGTCACTAGTATCTCTAGTGTTAGTGTTGCTCACGGTGATGATGGTCAAACCAGCAATGTTACTTTTCAAACTAATCGTGGCGCCATTAATA
>CAYJFT010000041.1:2185-7072 GCA_964369765.1 uncultured Pseudomonadales bacterium
ACTTCAAAGAAATCTTTAATCTACGCGCTCCCGGCTATATCCGTATCCCCCAATCCAGTTTTCACAGTTTTAATATTGAACACAAAATCTAATTTACTTACCCCGGCTTAAAATCTTGGCCCGGATCAAAAAAGCAAAAGTTAAACCCAAAACCAGCCCAAAAGCAATTATTTTCCCCCAGGTAGGTAAGATCAGAGCCAAAATACCCATCACCAAGGTCACTAGCCAGTAAAAAATAGCAATCCGCCGCCGCCCCCAGCCAAATTGATCCAATAATTTGTGATGTAAGTGCCCCCGGTCACCCCAAAATGGTGATTTACCAGCAATTAGTCGTCGTAAAATTGTAAACAGAGCATCGGCAATTGGCAAGGCTAAAACCATAAATAGGGTGGCAATTTTGGTCCCAGACATAATCGAAAGCACACCTAGTAAATACCCCGCCAGCGCTCCACCACCATAGCCAGGCATAATTTTCTGCGGATACATATTCCAAAAAAGAAATCCAGCAAAAGCCCCTGCCGTAACAAAACTTAATAGCGCCGTAATCTCACCCCCAGTTTGAGTCAAAGTCATTGAGAGGACTCCAATTATAATTGCCGCAATCACTACCATCCCTGGCATTTGCCCATCTACTCCTTTGGCCCAATTGGTGATATTAATTAAAAAAACCAAATAAATCGCTGTTGCTAGAGCTGGTAGCCAAGCCCAAAAATCTAAATGCCAAACTCCGCCGACAAAGGGATTGGTGACAAAGTCAATAGTTATTCCCGCATAAATAACGCAAATAACCACTAATAAATTAATACCCAGGCGCAAAAAAGGACTAAGGTCAAAAATATCATCCAAAACTCCAGTGATAGTCAAAATTAGTCCCCCCAAAATTATCATTTGTACTGTTAAACTCCATGGCCATAGAAAACTAACTGCTAGAAGCAAGCCCAAAAAAATTGCCAAACCTCCACCTCTGGGGACTTGCTCACGATGAGTATTTTTAAAGGTTTGAATTTTACCCCGATGTTCTTTGTCCCAATGCAACTTTTTATAAAGCTTAATAATCAACGGCGTAATCAAGCCAGTTGCTCCGGCCGCTAATAAAAAAAAACCAAATTCAGTCCACATTTTATCTTTTCTCTAGATGATTATCAATATCACTCTCAGTAAAACTGCTAACAATAAAGCTTGGACAAAAATGGTCATATAGCTAAAAAATTTCAGCAAGGTTTGATCATAGCGCCTGGCAAAATAAATTACCCCAAAATGAATCATTAAAATTGTTACTGAAATTGCTGGTAAAATAAATATCCAATTTCTATTTACTAATTGCTCATCCACTTGGGTTAAAGTATAAAAAAGCGGAATCATTGGTGGTAAAAATTCCCAAAAAATCAGGGCAAAAATCACCGATAATAGTCCCAAAGGCAGCGCTACAAAGAAAAAGGGTCGATAATAAACCCGTAGCCAACTAGCCCGCTTTTTTTTCTTACCACCCAGTTTTACCGGGTCCAAAGTTGGTTTAATTACAATTTTTTGGGCCATTTCTCTCTCTTCATTTTTGCTCTTAAACTTTCTTAGTCACCTTGTATTCTAAATACTTACCCATCATCAGGCGGGTGTGAGCATCTATTCCAGGCAAAGCGGTAAAAAAGAAACCCGCCACCGGCAATAAAATAAATTCCAGCGGCTGAGTGATATAACTTAGAAAACTCCATTTACTTTTGGGCCGTTTAGGTCGATTGAGGGCGTCAATAATAATCATTGTCCCCAAAGAAATCAGGGCAATTGACAGTAAAAATGAAGTTACCTGGGGTAGCGTCTTGCCAATTAATGTTCGGTTAAACTCCTCATTTAAAAGTGGTGGCATCGAGGCCGCCAAAGTCACTGCAAACCAATTGACCGGCCATAAAAAATGATCTTCTACTACTTTGACCACCCGGATAAACCGGTCCCAAAAAGGAATATCGTCATGAATAATAAATTGTTTGATAATATAGGCATCATCCGAGACCCCCCAAGCCCATCTCTTTAATTGTTCATACTGATTAACCATTGTTCCCCACCAGCTATTGGTCTCTGGCATATCAGCATAAATTGGTAAGAAAATCGGCCGCACCTCAAAATCTCCTTTTTTGGCAAAATAAGACTTAAAGAAAAAGCGATAATCCTCGGGGATTACATCAGTATCCCAAAAGCCAATCTCATCCATGTGTTTTAGGCTGGTACTATAAGTAGAGAAATTAATCAAGCGGTCATTGCGCATGAGAATATACATGGAATTGACCGAAAAAGTTGCCCCCAAAATCCGGATAATCGCCGGTACTTTCCAAATATTATTATAAAAAACAATGCTACCCTGCCAAGTACAACGATAAGGATTTTTTTGCGAGAGAAAATCATAAGTTAAATAGCTAAAGTATTCACGATGAAAAAGAGCATCAGCGTCTTCGGAGGTAATCGTGGTTTTATTAATATCCACCCCGGCTTTGTCCAAAAGCTCTTTGGCTCTTTTACCACCCCAGGCATTATTACTAGACTTCCCTTTTACCTCTCCTTCCAAATCTGGATGCATAGTAGTCCAGAGATGACCAAAAATTTTCCCATATTTTTTCTTTAATGCCGTCGCTTTCTCATCAGCTGCTTTGCCCTCACGCTCTTCAAAAGAAATCATAATATGAATATTTTTACTGGGAAAAGACTGCTCAGCTAGCCGGTCCAAAGTCCGCTCTAGCGTAGAAACTGGCTCTTGATAGGTAGGAATAACAATTAGGTGATTAATTTCTTGATAACGCTTGGGAAAATCTTTTTTCAAATCTCCCAGCCAATCATTTTTCTGACTCGCCTGAATTCTAAAATGAGCCGCAAAAGCCAAAATCGCCATTACTGCACTCCGGTATAGCCAATAAACCGCAAAAGCAATGACATAATAAGCCACCACCTCTGGAATAATAAATGAACCCCAAATTGGGAATAAAATCAGAAACCAAGAAATAAACCCAGGTAAAATCTCCAAAAATCTTTGGGTTCTCACTGGATGACGCAAAAAATAATCTTTGACTAATTTCATATACTATTATTATAACCGATTTCAACCCAAAAATCACCCTTTATCGCCATATTTTTTCCAGACTAATTGTCCCAGCCAGCTTATTACCCCTCCTGCTGCCACCCAAGCTAATAATGATGCTGGTAAATAATGATGAAAAAACATTATCCGCGGCGAAAAACACCACGGCAGCCAAAAACATAAAAAAGCTATGCTCAGGAAAATACAACTTTCACCATTTATTTTCTGTTTTCTCCAAACCAATTTTCTCCCAGCCACCCCCATAACCACTATCATTGTCGCCGCTCCTAGATACCAAAGCGGATAAATCGGTCGATTCCAAATTTGCTCCCCGGTTTCCGCATCTAGATATAAATAAACTGGGGTCAGAGCCAGTGGCCAGCTCCAGCCTGGCGAACTATAGGGATGTTCTGCTTCCAAGCCAGTCTGATAAAGTAAAATTTGTCGATGTAGCTCCACAAAATGACTCCAATCTTGTTTGCTCAGCATTTGTCCATAACTTACTAAATAAATCACCCCACTTAAAAGGCCTACAATCAGAAAATTTTTACCCATTTCCCCAAATTGACGTTTTCTTTGTAGGTAGCTAAATAATTCATAGACTATAATAAATAGGCCCAAAACTGCCCCGCTCCATTTGCTAGCACAAGCTAGACCAGAAAAAAGCCCGGTTAAAACGATTAATTGCCATTTTTTGGTCTGAGTATAATAATAATAGCTTAATAATCCACCGCTGACAAACATGCCATTAATCATATCATTCATCCCAATTTGTGATTGGGCAATTGCCAGGCCATCTGCTGCTAGTAAAAAAGCGGCAATTAGTCCCGCCCCTTTTTGCTGGGGAAAAAGCCCGCGCGCCAAACCATAAACGATAATAATCGTTATTACTCCAGCCACTGCACTTGGCGCGCGCCACCACCAGCTTGTCACTCCAGCGCCTTCTACCATCTGACCCAGATTAACACTCACACCCGCCGCTAGCTTGGCTAGCGGCGGGTGTAACCACTCTACATAGGCCCCCTCCCCCTCTGCTATTAATTCCCCATGCCACCATTGATAAGCTCGCTCGTCACCAGCGGCAATCATCTTGATTGTTGGCACATGATAAACTTCATCAAAATAATACTCATTAGGATAGGCTAAATCCCCAAAACGCAAACATCCCCCCCACAAAACAATTGCTCCCAGTAAAATTAACTCAATTAGCCCCCACTTGGCCTTAATCTGCGCCCACATTTTATTCCCAAGTGCCCACCCAGGCATTCAAAGCTTGTGGACCATAAATTATTGCAATCACCATCACTATCATAATCAGCACAATCACCAAAAGCATTCTATCTTTAAATAAAACTTTTTCTGGAGATTCTCCCTCATTATTCTCATAAACTTGTTGCAAATATTTCATCATCCCCAAAATTGCCAAAGGAATTGTCACCATCAGTAATTTCTCTGGTCGCAACACCGTAGGCAGGGCAGGGTAGAGCAATGATAAATTTTGTGTAGGGCTAGCAAATTGATATTGAAAGGTAAATAAAGCATATGAAACCCAAGTTGCTGTTGCAAACATCGCTGTATATTGATCCAATAGTCGGTGACTATATTGCTTAAGTGCAGCCCGAGTTTGTCCGGGACTAGCGCCGCTGTTTTCTAACAGTGTCCGCTCACTTTGTCGCTTCCCCACTGCCAAAAACAGCGCCGCCGCAATAATGGTCAAAATAAACCAAGAATTCAAATGAATTCCCCCCACCGTGGCCCCCGCATAAACCCGGATAACAAAAGCCGCCGCAATTGTCCCAATATCAAAAATAGGGATATGTTTGAGT
>CAYJFT010000042.1:0-5591 GCA_964369765.1 uncultured Pseudomonadales bacterium
CGCGGCGGGCCGCGCCCCCCCGCGACATTGCCAGCAATAGAATCGCGTAAATAGTCGCGAGCATTATAATCACTCATACAGCTATTATGGCATAAAAATCTAAAAAGTGCAAGTTAGCAAAATCAACTTGAGCTTTTAGTCTTTTTTCAAAACTCGACTGAGCAAACCTTTGGCCTTGGCAAAACCAGGGTTGGAATCGGTGGTGGCGGGAGTGGGAGCAGGAGTCATTTCTGGGGCGGGTTCTGGGGTGGGTTCTGGGGCGGAGGCAAAGGCTGGAGAGGCCGGGAGAGGACTGTCATCTTGATTGTTTGAAATTGGGTCAAGCTGTGGAGTTTCGGGAAGTGAAGAAGACTCTGGAAAGGGAGTTATTTCTGGGGCCAGAGAAGACTCTGGGGCGGGAGAAGCGTCTGAGAATGGGGAAGAGTTGTCTGGAGTAGAGAAATTTACTGGAGTAGCAAAGACATCTAATGGATCAACTTGCTGGGGGGCAGAGTTGGATTCGGGGGTAGAAGCGAACTCGGAAGCAGGGGTGAGGTCGGGGGTGGAGGCAAACTCTGGGGCGGGAGTGGGAGGAGTTAGAGGTGCGTCTGGCTCTGGAAGATCATTGGCGGAGCCATTGAAGACATCTGGAGTAGCTGGAGCAGAATTACTAGGCATAATTAGTTCTGGTAGAGAGTTGTCTGGGGTGGTGGGGGTGGAAAATTCTGATTCGCTAACCGGGGTGGGTTCGGGCAGGGGAGCAACGGAGACAGGATTTTGAATGGGATTGGAATCAAAAGTAGGCATGGTCAAGGGAGTATCACCAGTAGTGGATTCTAATTGCACCGCTGGAGTTGATTGATCAGAGCTTAAATCGAGAGGATTTAAATTTGTGGTGACTACTTCTGAAGAAACAAAAGGAGTATCAATGGGAGGCAAAGAGGAATTGCTAGTGCGAGCAGCAATTTCGGTTTGGATGTAATTTTCAATTTCGGTGGTTAATTCACTGATTAAATTAGTGATTTTTTCATTCATAAAAGACTCCTTTTGGACTAATTTTGCTAAATTTTAGTGCTTTCCAGGCTAAATTTATAATGGGCAAATTATAGCATAAAACAAATTGAGCTGTCAACCAAGGAATTTGCATGAAGTGAGCAAGGGCCAAGCTGGTATAATATAGGGATGATGGAGACAAAATATGATGCCAAACTATATGAAGAAAAAATTGGGGCGCTTTGGAATGAAGTGGGCTTGAGCCAACCGAATAAAAAAGGGCAAAAAGCTTTTACGATTATTTTGCCACCTCCCAATGCTAATGACCCCCTACATATTGGTCACGCCATGTATGTAGTAGAGGATATTTTGGTGCGTTATCAGCGAATGCTAGGCAAAGATGTTTTATGGTTGCCTGGGGCTGATCACGCTGGAATAGAAACACAATTTGTTTTTGAAAAAAAATTGGCCAAACAAGGAAAATCTAGATTTCAATATGATAGAGAAAGTTTGTATCAATTAATTTGGGATTATGTGCAGGAAAATAAAAATGTAGCCCGGGAACAATTAGAAAAATTGGGTTTTAGCTTGGATTGGAGTAGATATAAATTTACTCTAGATGAAGATGTGGTGAAAACAGTAAAAAAGACTTTTACTGATTTGTATAATAAAGACCTGGTGTATAGGGAGCAAAAATTGGTAAATTACTGCCCTAAATGTGGAACGGCTTTTTCTGATTTGGAAATCAAACATGTAGAGCGGAAAACGCCACTTTATTATCTAAAATATGGACCTTTTGTAGTGGCAACTACCAGGCCAGAGACAATTTTTGGCGACACTGGTGTGGCGGTGCATCCAAAAGACGAGCGGTATCAAAAATATATTGGTCAAGAACTTAAAATAATGGGGCCTAATGGGGAGTTTGAGGTAAAAGTGGTGGCAGATGAATATGTAGACCCGGAATTTGGGACTGGCGTGGTAAAAATTACCCCAGCGCATGATCACAATGATTATGAAGTCTGGCAAAGACATAAAAATGAGCTGATGGGACCAAAACAGATAATTGGTTTTGATGGGCGATTAAGTGAGAAAACTGGGGAGTTTGCTGGACTTAAAGTAGCGGTAGCGCGGGGAAAAGTGGTGGAAAAACTGGAGCAAATGGGTTTGGTAGAAAAAATTGACCAAGAATATGTGACTCAGATTTCTAGCTGCTATCGCTGTGGTGGGACATTGGAACCACTACCACTGGCGCAGTTTTTTGTAAAAACTGCGCCGCTAACCAAACCAATTATAGAAAAATTAGATGCAGGAGAAATTAAAGTTTATGGTCCTGGTTATGACAAGATTTTGCGTCACTGGCTGATTAATTTGCGAGACTGGAATATATCGCGACAAATTGTCTGGGGAATAAGAATACCGGTGTGGTATCGGGTAAGTGAAAACCCAGGGCTACAATTAAAAATAATTATTAATTTGGCTGACTTAACTGGGGAAAAAGCGACTAAGCTGCGAGAGCAAGCCATAAATAGCCAAGAACAAAGTGGGGCAAAAGAAAGTAGCACTCCCCTACCCTATCAAATTAAATTAATTAATCAAGAGCAAAGCGCGGTGATTAGTGGTAGTGTGCAGGATTTGAGCAAAGATTTTAATTTGGAAGAAATTAAAAAAGGGTTGCAGACTTTGGAGGCGCCGCTAGACGCCACTATGGTGGTGGCGGATGAGATGCCAGGAGAAGATTATTTACAAGAAACTGATACTTTTGACACCTGGTTTTCTTCTAGTCAATGGCCGTTTGCTACCCTAATGAATACCCAAGTGGGTGATTTTGAGCGTTTCTACCCCACCACAGTGATGGAAACCGGTTATGATATTTTGCCCTTTTGGGTGATGAGAATGCTGTTTATGGGTTATTTTGCCACCGGAGAATTACCTTTTACCAATATTTATTTACATGGGTTGGTTAGAGACGCCAAGGGACAGAAAATGAGTAAGAGCAAGGGCAATGTAATTAATCCACTAGAGGTAGTGGAAAAGTATGGAGCAGATGCTTTGCGTTTTGCCTTGATTGTCCGTTCTAGTGCTGGCCTGGATAAATCGGTAAGTGAAGCTGATTTTAAGGCGGCGCGGAATCTGACAAATAAAATCTGGAATGCGGCCCGGTTTGTGAGCGGCTTGGAAGAAGGAGGCGCTGGAGTAAAGGAGAATGAGGAAAAATTGGCACAAGAGCTAAAAGAAGTTACGGCAGTGGTAAGCAAGGCTTTGGATGATTATCGGCCGGGTTTGGCGGCAGACAGTTTATATGACTCATTTTGGCATTATTTCTGTGATAAAGCCATAGAAGAAGGGAAAAAGGGTTTACTCTCCCCTACCCTATTAAAAGAGGCGTTAAAGACCTATTTAAAGCTGTGGGCGCCGTTTTTACCTTTTGTAAGTGAAGCGATTTGGCAAGAATTGAAACTGGGTGAAAAGATGATAGACAAAGTCGAGAGCGAAGATGAGAAAATTTTGGGCTTAAGTAGCTGGCCCAGAAATTAAAGAGCTGACATTTGGAGGGTTTTTTGGTAAAATAAAGGCCATGAAGAAGATGGGAAAAAAACAGCAGAAGAAATTGGTGTGGCGAAAAAATAATTGGGGAGCCGAGATCAGTTATAAATTGCGATGGCCAGGGCATTTTTTATTAATTTTGGGGGCTGTAATTGCAGAGATAATTATCTTTGTTTTGGGGGGGTGGATTTCTAAAAAAAGCCCGATGTACCGGGATAATCTACTATTTAGACCTAGTCGGAAAAGTGCAGGTGCCGCACACGAACTTGATTTTGGCGGTAGTGATGTGGGGAAAAGCTTGATAAATAGCAGTAAAATTAAGAAGATGCCTACTATAGTAAGCAGGGACTTTGTTTGGTGGGGGGTGGGTGGGGTATGCCTGATAATTATTGGCTGGCAAATACCTAAATTTGTGGAAAACTATCAGATATTTTCTGAGCGAGCTGGGCAAATTGAGGTGGTAGTTTTGGAAGAAGAAAATTATTTAGCTTTGCCAGGGGATTTAAATTTTTCTGAAGCCGAAATGGTGGCGCTAGAATTAGATGAGGTGTTAAGCGAGGTGGTTTTGACTGCAAATACAACAGAGACTGAAATGACAAGCTATGCGCAAAAAGAAAGGCTGAATTGGGCTTTGGCAGCCTTTTACAAAGCAGATTGGGTAAACTATCAAAATTGGCTAAATCAGGCCAAAGAGATGGACCCAAATGAGAGTTATTTTTAAGCAAAAAAAAAGAGGTTGATTTATGCCTGTGCAACAGGGGAGTCCGTAGGGCTTGAATCTGCGGAGGAAGTTGTCTCTAAATTATTATTAGCTTGATCGGCGGTATTAGTAGCTGCAGAATCTGCTTCTTCGGTGGCTTCTTCTGGTTCTTCTTGAACCTGATGTTTGGCAACAGTGAAAACTGCTTCTTCTAGGTTTTCTACCTGCAAGGTGACTTTGGCTTGATCATAATCTAATTGAGCAAAGCTAAAATGCTCGCCAATAGCAGTAAATTGAGTTAAGTCAATAGTAAATTCTTGGGGGAGATTGGCAGGAAGGGCTGCAACAGTGACTTCGGGGTGAATGAGAGTGGGGAGGGCGTCGGCGACTTTGAGCTCACCAAGAAGAATCACGGGTACGGAGGCGGTGATTTTTTCTTTGAGTGAGACTTTTTTGAAAGCCAAGTGAATTGGGGCGGCAGTGACGGGGTCTTTTTGGATTTCTTGGATAAGAGTAGGGATTTCTTTTTTCTGGTCTGGTAAAGACAAATAAATAACCGTGGATTCGCTAACATTTTGCAAAAGATTGCGGACAGCGGCTACAGTTAAAACCAGGGCCTGACTTTTACCCTGACCGTAAACATTGGCTAAAATATAACCATCGCGGCGATAGTGTTTGGCCTTGATAGCGGGATCACGAATTTCTACGGCTAAGATTTTTTTGTCTGACATAATTACCTTTCTTTTGATATAGCAGGTATTATATCACATGATAAGGGTGAAAGTGGGATAAAGCGGGGATAAAAGGGGGATAAAAAGGAGATTGGAGGGAAATTAGAGGGGTAAAAGTGGGAAAAAACAAAAAAATGGAGGCAATGAGCTTAAAAAGCGATGGCGCCTAAGAATTTGGCCTGAGCGGAGGGGTAAAAGAAAACTTCTTTGTTTTGCAAAAGGGCACTAGGAGCAATAACCTTGGGAGAATAAGAGAGATTGTTTTTGAATTGGACATTGAGGGTTTGTCCAGTGATGCCGGCTTGTTTTTGCTCGGCATAGCTGTATACAAAATTATTTTGGGTCAAGGAGCGAGGGAGGGAAAATTGATAAGTGGCAGTGATGGTGCGACCAGCGGGGATAGTAATTTTATAACTACCATCTTCCTGGGGTATTTGAGGGGTGTCATTAATCAGGAAACTAGAACTGGTGGCCTGTGAGGGCAAAAGAAAGGTGAGGGCTTCGGTAATAGGCTGATTCTCTAGGTTGCGATACTCTAAGGTACGTGTGTGAGTGGTGGTTTGCGGGTCTAGAGTGACTAAATGAGTGATTTCAAGTTCTGGGGTGGTGGGGGTGGGGGAGAGGAGAGAGCGGAGTTGGACAAA
>CAYJFT010000042.1:5601-6932 GCA_964369765.1 uncultured Pseudomonadales bacterium
GGTAATGGGGGGTTTCTCGTGGTGGGCGAAATTCACGGGGGGGGGGGGGGGGGGGGGTGGGGGGTGTTGTGGGCCTACATGGTGTTTTTCCAGGTGGGGGGGGGGGGGGGGGGGGGGCGAGGAGAGAGCGGAGTTGGACAAAGGAGTCTAAATAGCAAGTGTCGCCGCCTAAAGAGGTAGGACAAAGAGCGGTATTAAGCTGATGATCTAAATTGAGAGAGGCAATAAAATCAGCCAAAACTGTTTCTGAACTGTAAAAAAGGATTTCTTGATTGCCAATTTGGGTAAGCAAAGAAGAGACGAGTTGGGCGATTTGAGCAGTACTTGAATCTGGAGTAATATTTTGGACTTGAGAGAGAGTTTGGAGATTTAAGGAAACAATTAAATCGGGATCAAGGTCGTTGGCCTCTAAGAGAGCTTGAAGTTCTGTGGCATAATCGGCGTGAAGAGGGGCATGGGGGAGGGTATATAAACCAGAGTCTAGCTGGAATTGGGAAAAAAGTGAATTGGGCGGAATATCTAAAGAGTCTTGCTGGAGAAGATCGGCGGGGGTAAATTGCTGGGTTTCTTGGAGCTGGCCGGATTCAAAAGTACTCAGGGCCAAAGAGGAAAATTGACCACCTTGGCTTAAATAGAGACTATTATCTAAATAGGCAAAAGCGATGGTAAGCTCTGATTGTTGGACCAGGGCTAAAAGGAAGTCTTGATAAGCAGAGAAAAGACCCAAAGTGGTGGCAGTTTGAGTGAGAGCATTGGATAGGGCTTGGAGTTGACCCTCTTGGACAAAAGTTAATTCGGTTTGAGCAAGTTGAAAGGTTTGATTAGTTTGCTCGATTAAAAGCAATTGTTGATCAATGATTTGAGTGGTGTTGGCAATAATTGAGGAATCTAAGGTGGGATTATCACCGGCGATAAAAAGATAAAGTTGAGCAAGTTGCTGATTTAATTGCTCTTGATTAAGGGCAAGTTGATTTAATGTAATTAAAAAGTCATTGACTAATTGATTGCCAAAAGTATTGTCTTGATGAGATTGAAGCGGGGCGAGATTGGAAGAGGTGAGGCATTGCTGGGGGGTTTGCTGGCAGGTGAAAAAGAATTGAGACCAAGTGTTTTGCAAGGCTTGCTCTTGTGAGGTGGGTAAAAGATAAAAATAGTAAAGGCCGGCGCCAAAAACCAGAGAAGAGAAAATAATAATAGAGAGGTTGATCAGGCGGCGGGTAAAAGGATGGCGAGGTCGAGAGTAATGAGGGCGAGATGATTGTTTAACTGTTTTGGTAGTAATGGAGGTAGTAATGGGGGTGGGGGTGGATTTGGGGCGGGAGGGATTAGGT
>CAYJFT010000043.1:0-891 GCA_964369765.1 uncultured Pseudomonadales bacterium
AAAAACTTTATGATTTGATTTGGCGGCGGTTTGTGGCCAGCCAGATGAGCGAGGCGATTAATGATCAAACGACAATGTTGATAGAGGCACAGGGCAAAAGTGAGGTTTATGAGCTAAAAGCCACGGGGAGTATTAAAAAGTTTGACGGCTGGACTAAATTGTTTCCACGGAGCGAAGATAGGTTGTTGCCAGGCTTGGAAGTAGGGGAGAAAGCTTATTTTGGGACGGAGCTAGCAGAGCAAAAGTTTACGCAGCCGCCGGCACGGTATAATGATGCCTCGATAATAAAAAAATTGGAAGAATTGAGTATTGGCCGGCCCTCGACTTATGCCTCGATAATCTCGGTAATTATTGATCGGGGTTATGTGGAGCGGGTGCAAAAGCGCTTTTTTGCTACGGCGGTGGGGATGACGGTTTCGGATTTTTTACTAGAGAATATGCGCCAATTTATGGAGTATGATTTTACGGCGGGGATGGAAGAGGAGTTGGATGAAATTGCCCGGGGGGAGAAAGTTTGGACAAAAGTTTTGGGGGAGTTTTATAAGCCTTTTTCTGCGCAAGTGGCGCGGGTAGAGGAAACGGCGGAGCGGGCGAAGATCCCGGTAGAAGAAACCGGGGAGAAATGTCCGGAATGTGCGGCCCCAGACGGGGGGATGATAGTGGTGCGGACAGGGAAATATGGTAAGTTTAAGAGTTGTTCGCGTTTCCCTGAGTGTAAATATACCCAAAATATGAGTGAGAAAGTAGAGGGGATGAAATGTCCGCTTTGTGGTGAAGGAGAAGTGTTGATTAAGCCCAGCCGCTGGGGGAAAAATTTTTATGGTTGCGGGAATTATCCTAAATGTAATTGGGCTAGCTGGAGCAAGCCAGAGCCGGGGTTGAAGATAACTG
>CAYJFT010000043.1:1004-3555 GCA_964369765.1 uncultured Pseudomonadales bacterium
CCCAGACCCAACCCCCAGTGAACACGCCGGCGGGGAAGACCACCACCCCGCCAAACAAAACGCCTGCCCCCAAGAAAACGATGAAAAAAGCAGCGGGGGCGAAAAAGACTGCTTAAAAGTGCTATTTCATACAAAATTTTGGATGAAAACGGGATTTTGGGGGTAAAAAAAGTGGTTTTGGAGGATGGGGGGAGTGGGGCTTGAGGTAATTTCAACTGATGCACTTTTTGTAGGAGTTTAAAAAGTGATGTTTACACGAGAGGATGTCCGTTGGTGCATTTTTTGCACAAGTTGGAAGGGGAGATTTTACTGTCTGGAGATAGTTTGATGTCTTGTGATGGTATAATTGGGTTGATGACGAAAAAAATAAAGAAAAAAATTAAAAAAGAGATAAACAATTATGCTTTTATTGATGGGCAAAATTTGTATATGGGCACCAAGGAAACTAATCCAAAATGGACTATTGATGCTAAAAAACTGCGAGTTTTTTTGACTGAGAAATATCGTGTGAGCAAAGCATATTATTACCTAGGTTGTTTAGATGAAGATTTGGAACCACTTTATACAGCTTTGCAAGAGGCGGGATTTATTTTGGTTTTCAGAGAACATCATATGGGAATGACAGGAAAGAAAAAGGGTAATGTGGATGTAGAGATTGTGTTTGCGATAATGAAAAAACTATATGAGCGGGAAAAGTTTGATAAAGTGGTCTTGATTTCTGGTGATGGTGATTATATTAGAATGGTAAGATTTTTAATTGAGATTGATAAATTTGAAAAAATTCTTTTCCCCAATATTAAGTTTGCCTCTTCATTGTATAAAAGCTTGCGGTCACATTATTTTGACCATTTGGGTAAAAAAGAAAATAAAGAGAAATTAATTTTGCAAAAAAAATCCAAAAAAAAGGGGACCTAATGCACTTTCACACTTCGGAGCCCTTTTTGTCTTAATTTAATTTATTATAGCAATAAGTTGCTGAAAAGTCAATATTTGGTGGAAAAGGTAGATGCAAGTTTTAAAGGCAAGGTGTATTATCGGCGGGTAAATAATATAAATTTAGGGGAAACAAAAAGTAATTAGGGGTTATGGCATTATACATTTGCAGAGGGGGGGTGCAAATGGGTAAATATTTTGTAATTTTTACTCAAGTGTTGGTTGAGTTTGCATTTGCATTTTGTCTTATAATGTTTTGTTGGGATGGGTGAGTTTAGGTGTAGTTATGGGATTAGTGGGGAGCGCGGGGGAGAAATTTGTAATTTTTCGCTAATTTTCCCCGTCAAAAAAGCAAAAAGTGGGGTAAAATGAGGGGAGCAAAGGAGATTATGCCAAAAATTTTAACTTATAAACAATTAGAGCGGATGGTAAAGGCTTATCGGGCGTTGGAAAAGCGGATAGTCTTGACTCAAGGAACTTATGATTTGATTCATGTTGGTCATGGGCGCTATTTGGAGGAAGCAAAAAAATGCGGGGAGGTCTTGATTGTGGGGGTGGATAGTGATGAAAAGGTGAAAAAGCGCAAAGGGCCGACCCGACCGGTGGTGCCAGAGGAAGAGCGCTTGGAAATGGTGGCTTATCTAGAAAGTGTGGATCATGTGGTGGTGAAGCCAGAGGGAATGGAGAAATGGTCATTGACGAAATTGGTGCGGCCGGATGTCTTGGTGGCGACGAAGGAGACTTATTCTCCCGAGGAGCTTGAGGAATTGAAAAAGTGGTGCGGGCGGGTGAAGGTATTGTCGCCGCGGGCCACTACTTCGACTAGTGCCAAGATAAGACGGGTGCAGTTGGGAATGGCCCGCGAGTTTAGTGAAAAATTAAAGAAAAAGATTATCAAGCAAATTAAAGAGGCAGTAGAGGAATTGGAGATATAAAATGAGTGAGGGTGAAATGATGGGAGCAAAGCGAGCAATTTTGGCTTATATGCCGGTTTATCATCGGGGTTGGGCGGAGCTTTTGGAGGCGGAGAGTGGGGTAGGGGAGATAGTGCTGCTGCCGGGGAGTGAACTGAAGGATTTGGGCTGGCCGGTGCATAAAGATATTCACGGTTTGGCGGCGGGGGAAATAGCGGAATTATTGCGGGGATTGGGACGGTGGGAAAAAGTGGTGGTGATGGACGAGGCGAAACTTGGTGAGTGGCGGGAATTGGTAGAGACGGGAGAATTGGAGTTAATAATTGCTGATGATGCGGCGGTAGAGGCGTGGGTGAGAGAAAAATTGGGTGCGGATGTAAAAGTGCACAAAAAAGCTGTTTTTGTGCGCTGGACACGGGAAAATGCAATGGAGCAAAAAGAAGTGACGGGGGATAAAGTGGTGAGTGAGGGCGAAATAAAGGCGAAAATAATGGCGGCGATGGAGGAAGCGAGAGTGGAGGGAGAAAAGAGTAGTGATTGGTGGCGACAGGTGGGAGCAGTGTTGCTATTACCCGAAAATCGAGTGATAGTAAAATACAATCAGCATTTGCCGGAAAGTGAGACACCAAATATAAGGGGGGACGTGCGAGCGCAGTTTCATAAAGGGGTAGCAATAGAGCTAACTAGTGCCATTCATGCAGAGG
>CAYJFT010000043.1:3565-6897 GCA_964369765.1 uncultured Pseudomonadales bacterium
CACGCCGGGGCTGGCAGAGTGAGGGAGGGGAAATAGTGGTGACGGATTTTCCTTGCCCGGTGTGTGCTAAGCAAATCGCCGCCGCCGGAATAAAAAGAGTCTATTTCCAGCGCGGTTATGCCATGCTAGATGGAGAAGAAATTTTGCGCGGGGCGGGAGTAGAGATAATCCGGGTGGGGGAGTAAATTTTGGGAGCGAAGGAGAGCTGGGGTTAGTTTTGAGGGGTTTTTCTTGATAAAAAGGGGAAATTTTGTTATAATAAGCGATACTTATATTTATTTTGTTACTTTGGCCTTGGCGTCAGGGTGGACGGATTGAATAATTCTTTAAAAAAAGGAGATGTGCAGGATGAGTAATTTTCAGAATGGTAATAATTTGGAGGAGTTTAGTTTTCGGGATTTGTATGAGGAGCTTTTGTATTTGGTTTTTGACGGGGCGGCGGCGAGAAAAATCGCAGATGTCTTGGCGGAGCTGAGAAAGCGTTATCCGAGTGCTTGGGTAGGTAGGGGGTTGCAAACTGCCAAGTTTGAGAAAGAACAATTGGCGCAGACTTTGATTAATGTTTGCGAAGTGATTATGAGAAATTCGCTGAGTGTGGAAGTTTGTCAGGACTTTGGTTTTTTGGCAAAAAAATTACAAGAAGACGGTTTCTTGGAGAAAGCTTGGGGGCGTGATTTAACTGAGCGCTGGGAGAAAATCCGGGCGAGTGTGGAGGCGCCGGAGTTGAAGAGAGCCCTAAAAGAGCTGATTGACTGGATTGGGATTGGAGAAAAAGTGATGGTTTGCTGTCTTGGTTATAATCTGAAGACAGATGAGCTTCCTCCTCTTGTTAAGGTTGAAACTGGTGGGATTGATTTGTATAAAACAGATCCGTCTTTATATGCCAAACTTAATCAATGTCATTTACCTTCATCGAAAGATCTTAATCAGATTTATAGAGGCAGTGAGTAAAACATTTTCTTTATTAACCCCGGGTAAAACCGGGGTTTTTCTGTTACAATAAGCGATACTTATATTCATTTTGTCGTCTTGGCTGAATTGCTGAGGAGGACGAAAGGAATAAATCTTTAAAATAAAAATGTTTTATGAAATGGAGGAGACTGTTTAATGAGTTATGAAGAATTGTATTTGGAGCTTTTATATCAGATGCATGATGTAACTGAAGCAAAAAAAGTTGCAGAGGTTTTGGGTGAGTTGCTAGGGCAATATGATGAGGCTTGGATTGGGAGAGAGAAGTATGAGCGAGATGAGAAAGAGCAGTTGGCTGGAGTCTTGATGGAAAGCTGTGCTTTGATTTATCCGAGCTCAATCAATGAGCAAGTTTGTAGAATTTTTGGAGCACTGTTAAAGAAATTGTACAGAGATGGTTATATTAATAGTAACTGGAAGGGCGTAGATTTAACTAGTCGTTTTGAAAAAGCTCTGGCGGAAACGCAGGCCCCGGGAAAACGCTATGCTTTGAATGATTTATTGGCGATTATTAAAGGCATGCAGGAAACATGTGGGCGAAAGATTGATTATGCAGCATTTAAGGCAGGAATGAAAAAGGAGCATCGAAGGATCGTGGCAGAGATGGATAAAAATGCGTTTGCGAGCCGGAAGCTTTTGGACGAACTGCGTTTTGACTAATTTTTTTGAAAACATTTTTTTATTTGACCCCGGGTAAAACCGGGGTTTTTCTGGGTCGGGGAGTTAAGTTTGACTTGAATTATGGTTTGGGAAGAATCAGAGTGAAGATTTTGGAAAAAAATGCGAGCGGTAAGAGTGAATTTTGCGGTATAATAAGGAGTGGTGGGAGGCATCGCATAGTGGCCAATTGCAACAGGTTGCTAACCTGTACCGGGTCTCCGGTTCCTGGGTTCGAATCCCAGTGCCTCCGCAGCAGAAATCCAGGTGACAGCCTGGGTTTTTAGTAAAAAGGAGAGAGAAAGGTAAGGAAATGAAAATTGTAGTTTTGGCGGGGGGACTGAGTCCAGAAAGAGATGTTTCTTTGTGTTCGGGAGCGCTGATTGCCAATGCCTTGATGAAAAATGGCCATCAGGTAATGCTTTTGGATTTGTTTTGGGGGCGGGCGAATCGGGAAATTGAAGCGATTTATCATGACGGGGAGAGCGGCTTTGCTTTTGATTATAAAATTCCTGAGATTGAGCCTGATTTGGCGGCTTTGCAGATGGCTCGTGGGGGAGAGAGTCTGATTGGCGAAGGAGTAGTAGAGTTGTGCCAAGAAGCGGATAAAGTTTTTATGGCTTTGCATGGGGGAATCGGGGAAAATGGCCAATTGCAGGCCCTTTTTGATATTTACGGGGTGAAATATACCGGAAGTGGTTATGAGGGGAGTTTGCTAGCGATGGATAAAGACCTGGCAAAAAGAATGATGCGGGCGGCGGGGATTTTGACTGCTGATTGGGGGTATTATAATCTGGCGGAAGAAAATGATTGGGAGAGCGTGAAGTATCCGGCGGTAGTGAAGCCAAATGGTTGTGGTTCGAGCGTGGGGGTGAGCATGGTAGAGAATCGGGCGGAGCTGGAAAAAGCGCTGGCAGAGGTGGAAAAGTATGAGCAGGGAGTAGTAATTGAGGACAAAATTGTGGGGCGGGAATTTAGCGTGGGAATCATTGCTGGGGAAGCTTTGCCGGTAATAGAGATAATGCCGCATGAGGGATTTTATGATTATAAAAACAAATATCAAGCAGGCCGAGCGGATGAAGTGTGTCCGGCGCAAATTAGTGAAGAGTGGCGAGAAAAATTGCAGGCGGGGGCAGTGGCAGTGGGGAAGGCTTTGCGCTTGGGTTTTTATGCTCGGATTGATTTTATAGTTAATGAGGTGGGCGAGGCTTATTGTTTGGAAGCAAATACTTTGCCTGGCATGACGCCAACAAGTTTATTGCCTCAGGAAGCGGCAGAGATGGGGATAGATTATGGCCGACTTTGTGAAATGATAGTGGAGGGGAAGAAATAAGATGAGTGGGGCAAAAATTTTGCGGGAGCGCCTAGGGGAATTGGCGGAGCCTGGGTATCGGGATTTTCAAAAGAAGTCGATTTATACGCAGCTGGAGATTTTGGGGGTGCGAATGGGGGCATTGCGAGTCTTGGCGCGGGATTTGGGCCGCGCGGATCGTGGGCGATAAATTGGCGGGTAATTTTGGGGGGCGGGGGCGATGACTTATGAAGGGTTAATGGTGGTAATTTTGACCGTGAGTGGGGTGAAAATGGCGGTAGAAGAGAAATTAAGCTGGTGGGAGCGGATTATCCCTAAAATTGATAATTGGGCGCATTGTGATGCCTTGTCAAGTGCTAGTAAATGGGTGAGGGGTGAGCGGGAGGCAGTGTGG
>CAYJFT010000044.1:0-6804 GCA_964369765.1 uncultured Pseudomonadales bacterium
CCAGTAATTTAATTGTGTAATTGGTGAGACTGGGGGAAGTTGAAATTAGGGGATTTGTGAGCTTGGTTAGGCGGGGCCTAGAGAAAATAGCGGGGGAATTAAGGATGATGGAAGCGGAGTTGGGGGAGCAGGGGGCGGAGTTTAGAGAGGGGCTGGTGCAGCAAGGAGTGGGGCCGCGGGTGAATGAGATTTTGTGGCATTATCTGGGAGTGGGGGGAGTGAAGCGGGGGGGGATGGGTGGGGTGGAGGTTTTTCATAGTTGGGATTATTTGCAGCCGCCGGATAAAGGGATGGCTTTGGTTTCAACCATACATGATTTGGCGATATTAAAGTATCCTGAGGTGGTGAAGCCGGAAGTGCTGCGGCATCACCGGCGGGCGTGGGAGATATTGCGGGAGAGAGAGGCAGAGATAATTGCGGTTTCGGAGGCAACGAAGGGGGACGTGGTGGAGCTACTGGGGATACCAGCGGAGCGAGTGCATCTGGTTTATGAGGCACTGCCACGGGAAAATCTGGTGGCAGAGGCGGAGCTAAGTGAAGAGAAATGGGGGAAGCTGGCGGCGGAGCGAGGGGTGAGGCTACCGTTTTTCTTATTTGTGGGAACGCGAGAGCCGCGGAAGAATTTGGAGCGGCTAATACAAGCTTGGTGGGAAATGAGGGAAGAGAGTATGTTGGTGCTGGTGGGAGAGCCGGGCTGGAGCGAGCCGAAATATGAGCATGAAAATTTGCTGGTGATGCCACATTTGAGCCAGGGGGAGCTGGGGCTATTATATAGTCGGGCAATGGCTTTGACTTATCCTTCTCTGGACGAGGGTTTTGGTATACCGATTTTGGAAGCTTATCATTATGGGACGCTGGTGGTGACGAGCGGGCGGGGGGCGACGGCGGAAGTGGCGGGGTGGGGGCGCGGGGGGTGGCGCGGGGGGGGGGGGCGGCCTCGGGGGCGCGGGGGGGGCGGGGGGGGGGCGGGACGGCGGCGGCTGGAGGAGTTTTCTTGGACGCGGGCGGCGGAGCAGACGGAGGCAGTGTATCGGCGCGCTTGGGAAAGATTTACAGAGAGAAAGGGAAAGTAAATGCCAGATTTATTTCATCCAATAAAACTTGCTATTGATGGCAATGAAGCGAATGTGGGGCGGCGGGTGGGGAGTAATGCTTATGCCTATGAAATATTACGGGCCCTGGAAGAATTGACGCGGACCAAGCGGAAGAATTTTCATTTGACAATATTATTAGGTAATGAGCCGGTGGGCGATATGCCGGCAGAGCGTCCGGGTTTTGAGTATAAGGTCTTGCGGCCGGCAAAAATGTGGACGCAGTGGACGGTAAGTAAACATCTTTTTATTAATCGGGGTGATTATGATTGTTATTATACCCCGGGGCATTATGCGCCGCGTTATTGCCCTGTTCCCTATATTAGCAGCGTGATGGATTTGGCTTTTTTGGTTTATCCAGAGCAATTTAGAAAAAGTGATTTGTGGCAGTTGGTGAGTTGGACCAAGTATAGTGTGAAGCGAGCAGCCAAGGTGGCGGTGATTAGTAAATTTACCAAAGCCGAGGTAATGAAATATTATGATAAAAGGAGCGAGGAAATAATTTTGGCTTATCCAGGTTTTGCTGGCGAGATAACTAAATTGCCGGCGGGAGTGACCAAAGATTTACTAAGGAAAATGGGGATAGAAAATCCGTTTTTCTTGTATCTGGGGACGCTGCAGCCGCGCAAGAATATTGTGCGGCTAATAGAGGCTTTTGAGGAATTTGCAATGAGTTTGGGAGCAGTGGAGGGCGCGCCGCCGATACAGCTAGTTTTGGCGGGCAAAAATGGCTGGCTAACTGGGGAGATAGAGGAGAAAATAGCGAGTTCGGCGGCGCGCGAGCAAATAGTGATGACTGGCTTTATAGACGAAAATCAAAAAGCGGCCTTGCTCAGTAAAGCCCTGGGGACATTTAATTTGGGTTTTTATGAGGGTTTTGGGATTCCGCCGCTAGAATCACTGGCTTATGGTACCATACCGGTGGTGGCGAAAAATACTTCGATGCCAGAGGTAGTGGGCAAGGCGGGGATAAAAGTGGATCCTTTTTCTACCACGGAAGTACGCGAGGCGATGTTTAAGCTGAGCGCTTTGAATGCCAGGCAAAGAGGGGCGGTGCTAAAAAGTGCGGCGGGACAGCTAGAGAAATTTAGCTATTTAAAATCGGCTAATTCGATTTTAACTGAGGTGATGAGGCTAGAGCGGCGTGGGTGAGAAGGGCGGCCAGGGCATCGTAGGTGTCGTCTAAAACCTGGGCGTTTTCTGGAAGGGAAAGCTGGAGACGGACCAGTTTTTCTACGGCTTTTTTGTCGGCGGCGCCGTCGCCAGCGACGGCGGCTTTGATTTGTTTGGGGGTGTACTGATAAATTTGGGCATTGTGGCGCAAAAGAGCCGAGATGATCAGGCCGCGGGCTTCGGCAACTTGCATGACAGTTTTTTGGTTTTTGAAAAAAAACAGGGTTTCGATAGCAGCGTGATCGGGGGAGAATTCCTGGAGGAGGGTGGTGAGTTCTTGATCGAGCTGGCGGTAGCGCTCCAGGAGGGGGAGTTTTTTGTCAGTGGTAATCAGGCCATAGCTGAGGAGATTGACCTGAGAACGGGGTAAAAGCTGAGCGACAGCCCAACCCAAGCGGTCATAGCCAGGATCAATACCAAAAATAATCATAAGCTGATTATAAAGGAGAAAAGAGGTGAGAGAAAAGGGAAAATATGTTAAAATGAAAGGGTGATGACAATGATAGCTTATTGGTTTTTGATTTTTCTGACATTTAGTGTGGCGGGGTGGTTAATGGAAGTAATAGATGCCAGCTGGAGAAATAAAAGATTGACCAACAGAGGTTTTCTCTTGGGTCCTTATTGTCCGATTTACGGGGTGGGGGCGGTGGGGGCAGTTTTCTTGTTAGAGCGGTACAAGGAGGATCCGGTGCTGCTTTTTGTGATGGCGATGGTGATTTTTGGAATTTTGGAATATAGTGTGAGCTGGGTGATGGAGCGGATTTTTCACGCCCGGTGGTGGGATTATTCGGCGCGCAAATTTAATTTAAATGGACGGATTTGCTTGGAAACGATTATACCTTTTGGAATTGGGGGAGTGCTACTGATGTATGTGATGTATCCGCTAACAGGGGGATTTTGGCGGGGCTTACCAGAGCATTGGCTATTAATTGTGGCGGGGGTACTGGGCGGCTGGTTTCTGGCGGATTTGCTAATTACCGGAAAAATAATTTACAATATCCGCAAAAAAGGGCGGAAAATGGCTGGTGATGTAACCGAGCAAGTGGATGAGATTGTTTATGAGAGGATTAAGAAAGAGGTGCGGGGGGCAAGACATATTTTACAAGCTTTTCCCCAGTTGCGGTTTAAGAATTTGCTAAAATGGGAGCGGGCGCGGCTGCGAGAGCGGGCGCGGCGAGAAGCGAGAAAAAAGTGAGCCACGGGCGGGATTCGAACCCGCGAACCAAGGTTTTGCAGACCCGGCCATTAGACCACTCTGGTACCGCGGCGACTTAAAGGGATTATACCACGAAAATGAGAGGAAAAAGTTGTGGTATAATATTTGTTTCTGCTAAATGAAAGGGGTGGTAAGAGGGGAAATTAGTTAAGGAATCTGGAGGGAGTATAAAGTAGCTTTTGAAAAGTAGTAAATAGAATGGATGATTATGTTGAATAAATTTACCAAAAATGTAGCCACAATTGGCCCGGCTACCGAGAGTGAAGAAATAATAGGCAAATTAATTGATGCTGGGATGAATGTAGCGCGGTTTAATACTAAACATTCTAGTCCAAAATGGCATCAGGAGCGAATTGCCCGGGTGCGCAAAATTTCTATAGAAAAAAATGCTAGTGTGGGAATTTTACTTGATTTGCAAGGCCCAGAAATTCGGATTGACCTACCAGAAGAAAAGGCTTTTGAATTGATTGAGGGGGAAACTTGTGTTTTTACTAATAATCGGGAATTGGCGGGGGAAAAAATAGTGTGGATTCCCGAGAATGTGGTAGAAACTTTGCAAGTGGGCAATTTGGTCTTACTTGATGATGGTTTTTGTGAGCTAGAGGTAGTAGAGAAAGAGGCGGACTTTTTGACCTTAAAAGCTTTGGGTCCTTGTGAAATTAAACACCGGAAAACCATGAATATTCCTGGAGTGACCGTGGATATGCCTTCTTTGGTAGAGATGGATTATAAGCAGCTAGATGGAGCGGCAGAAAAAGATATGATTGATTTTGTGGGCTTGTCTTTTGTGCGTAATCGGGCGGATATTGATTTCTTGCGCCAAGAACTAGAAAAGCGAAAAATTGTAGCCCAAGTAGTGGCTAAGATTGAGACTCAAGAAGCTTTGGACAATCTAGAAGAAATTATTGAAGCTACTGACGTGGTAATGGTGGCGCGGGGTGACTTGGGGGTAGAGGTGCCTTATGAAGAATTGTCTTACTGGCAAAAAACGATTATTACCAGTTGCCGGATTGCGGGCAAACCGGTGATTACAGCTACGCAAATGCTCAAGAGTATGACGGATCAGCCGCGGCCGACCCGGGCAGAGGTGTCTGATGTAGCTAATTCAATTTATGATGGGACGGACGCGGTGATGCTGTCCGAAGAAACAGCAATTGGCAGTTTTCCGGTCAAAGCAGTGAAAACTCAGGCCAAAATTGCAGTGTTTAATGAAGAATTGGCCCAAGATGAATTGTATCTACCAATTAGTGATGACCGGCAAGAAGTTTTGGCCAGTAGCATTTATCAAATGGTAGAGAATACTAATTTGGCTTTAGATGCAGTTTTGGTCCTGACTAATACAGGCCGGAGTGCTTATTTGCTCTCGCGCTTGCACCCCAATATTCCGGTGGTAGCAGCGACCGCCAATGAAGATACTTATTATCAGATGTCGATCGCTTATGGAGTTTTGCCGGTAAAATTGGCGAAGGTAACCAATGATGTGAGTGAGGTAATTGCCAGATTGAAAGATGAGGGAATTTTTGAAGCAGGGCAAAACCTGGTGGTGATGCATGGAACCACTATGGATTCCAAAAAAACCGATACAATTTTACTTACTAAAGTAAAATAATAAAGTATGTGATTAAAAAACCCCGATTTATCGGGGTTTTTTTGTTTTTGAGTGGGTCAATTTCTTAAAATGCTGGTATAATATATCAGATTGGGCAATGATGAAAATAATCAAAATAGATGAGCCAGGGGCAAGAGAACTGACGCTGCAAACGTGGCGAGCGGGTGGTTTAGTGATTGCCCCAACGGAAACGGTTTATGGAGCAATGGTGGATTGTGAAAATCAGGAGGCGGTGGAGAAGCTATTGGCGTATAAACGGCGGCCGGCGGGCAAGGCGCTGGCGGTGGCTGGCGCAGGGGGGGGGGGGGCAGAAAAATATGTGGAGATAAATGAGCAAGCAGAGAAAATTTACCGGGAATTTTTGCCGGGGCCGGTGACAGTGGTGTCGCGGAGTCGGGGGCGGGTGGGGGTGGGGGTGGAAAGTGAGAGCGGGAGTTTGGGGATACGGATTCCTGATTATCAGTGGTTACTGGAGGTGTTGGAGGAGTTTGGGCGGGGAGTAACGGCGACTTCGGCTAATAGTAGTGGCAAGCGGGCGCCGTATAAAATAGCGGATTTATTTGCAAATTTGTCGGGGCGACAGCGGGGGATGATTGATTTGATTGTAGATGCGGGGGAGCTGGAGAAAAATCCGCCTTCGGTAGTGATTGACACTACGGCCGAAGCGCCAATGGTATTGCGTGATGAAGCGGGAGTGTGGAGAGAGCGGGAAATTGGAGGCGCGGGGGAGAGTGATGATGGGAGGGGAAGCGGCGAGGAGGTGGGGGGAAGCGGCGGCGGGGGAGAAATTATGATAGCGAAAAATGAGGAAGAGACCAGAAAATTGGGTGAGGGCTTAGCAGAAAAATATTTTGGAGAAATTTTGGAAAAAGGTTTAGTAATTACTTTGGATGGAGCGATGGGGGCGGGGAAAACGACGCTAACCCAAGGTATTGCTAAGGGTTTGCAAGTGGAGGGTCCGGTGAAATCACCAACTTATGTTTTTATGCGCGAGTATGAATGCAATTGGGGGGAGCTGGAAGGAAAACTATATCATTTGGATGCCTGGCGAATTGATGATCAAGAGACTTGGGAAAGCTTGGGAGTGGAGGGGTTGGTGGGGGCGGGGGTAGTTGTAATAATAGAATGGTATGAAAAAGTGCGGGAGTTTTTTGCACCAAAAGGAAATTGGCTAGAAATTGCTGTGCGAGAAAAAGTGGAGGAATTGGGCAGGGAAATATGGGTAAAGAAGTGATTTTGGGCATTGATACTAGTTGCGACGACACCAGTGCGGCGGTGGTACAAAGTAATGGGGTGATTTTGAGTAATGTGGTGTCTTCGCAAGTGGAGTTGCACCGGCCCTATGGAGGGGTTTTTCCCACGGTGGCAAAGATAGCACATAGGGAAAAGATAGGGGCGGTAGTGGAGCTGGCACTAAAGCGAGGGCGAGTGCGGGGGGAAGATTTGGCGGCAGTGGCGGTAACCAAAGGCCCCGGTTTAGCGCCGGCTCTAGAAATAGGAATAGAGTGTCCCAAAAGACCGGGGCGGGCGTGGGGGGTAAAAGTAATTGGGGTCAATCATTTGGAAGGACATTTATTAAGTAGTTTGGGACAGAGAAAAAAGCGGGGTGAGGAGGGGAATGGTTTTGAATTTGCAAAACAAAAAAGCTTGATTTACGGCTCTGTGTATAATGATTTGAGCAATTTTTGTGAACATCAGAAAAAAGCTGGTTTGGA
>CAYJFT010000045.1:0-6393 GCA_964369765.1 uncultured Pseudomonadales bacterium
ATACGCATCAATAATTTTACCCCCGCTGCCAATAACCCTCCCATCCAAACCCCACCCCCCACACCTGCCACTGCACCCTCCACCCCCACCACTTCACCCGCCGTAGAAACTCCTGCGCAAATCACTCAGGCACCCAGTAGTTTTGTTCAGCCTCAGTTTGACCAAAACGCCCATGGCAAAGAAATCAATCCCCAAACTACTCATTTTGCTCCCCGGCCCGCTTATGAACCCATCCCCACCGCCCGCCCTATTGATGTTAATCAAAGTAGTATTGGCCCCGATTCAAACACGCTTAATTCTACCTCGGCCGAAAATCAAGCCTTTGATTCCAATGATGAAGATGATCCCTATGAAATGCCAGCCTATATGCGCAATCGCTAAATAATTTGAATTTTTTATGGTATAATAACTTCAGTTCAATTAAATTGCGCTTTTGTGCGGGCCAACTTTGTTGGTTTGAACCAAAGATACCCTTGGTTTCTCCTCCAACCCAAGGGTTTTCTTTTGCCAAATTTTTATCCAAAACTTGCTCAAGCTTAGCCAATTGAGCAAAAGCTATCAATCTAATTCAAAAATAGTCATTTTTGGCTCTTTTTCCCTCACTTATATTAAATTATCCCTATAAATCAAGGTTTTTTAGCGGGGACTCTTTTTACTCAAATTGGCCTCTTTTTCCCTTGCAACTTTGTGGTAAAAAGTGGTAAAATAGCTTATAACAAAAAAATAAAGAAAATCATGTTTGTCGGAACTTATTACAATAAACTCGAAGCCAAAGGGCGATTTACTCTCCCTAAGTCTTTCCGACAGGACACAACAAACTGGATCCTCACCTCTGGTTTAGATGGTTGCCTTTATATTTTTCGGGAGCAAGACTTTGCTGTAGAAGCGCAAAAACTACAGCAATTGTCTTACTACCAGGCGGACCACCGGGCAGTTATCCGCCACTTAGCCGGAAACGCTAATGCTCAGGCTCTAGACAATTTAGGTCGCTTGCTGTTGCCAGAAAACTTGCAACAACTTGCTCAAATTACCAAAGAATTGGTAATTATCGGTTCCCTAACTAGAATTGAGGTTTGGGATCGTGACCGCTACCATCAGTATCTGGAGCAAACTCTGCCCCAGTTAGAAGAAAAATCGGAAAACTTGGTTTTTGCCCCCTCGCCACTTTCTCCACCTTCTTCAACTAGTATAAATTAGTATATAATCAGTCAAATACATGAAAAAAATCTTAATTAATTATTATCTCCTTGCTACTTTGGCCTTAATTGCTCAGGCAATTTTTGTAGTTTATAGTGGTAATATTGCCATTGCCACCAATTTAGAAATCACCAGCTTGCAAGCAGAAAACGATGCCATTAATGAAAATATTCGCTTACTCCAAGACAAAATTAGTTATAATAATTCCAGTCACGCTTTAGCCGAAACAGCTGACTATGGACAATTTGTCCCTATTCAGGACCGGCTTTTGGTTGCCCCTCGTAGCCTGGCCAGTTTAGAATGACACGCCGCCAGCGCACTCAATTCTCTAGAAGCTCAAAGCCCAGCTCTGTAAAAGATCAGGTCTTGGGGAGAGAAAAACTTCTGTTTTTATTACTTATAATTGCTTTTGCTCTGCTTTTGGGGCGATTTTTTTACTTGCAAATTGTTCGCGGTGACTACTATACCAAAATCGCCCAGAATCAATACCAGCAATTAGTTAGTCATCGGGGTGAGCGAGGCAAAATTTACTCTAGTGAAGGCGAACTCTTAGTCGGCAATCACTCTGTCTATCAGCTTTATGTGGAACCCAAATCCATGAACACTAATTTAGAAACAGCTTATCCACTGATTGCCCCTATTGTACTAGCTGATCCAGAAGCCAGTGCTAGTCTCAAGCCTCTGGAGCAAGCTCTTCCCCAATACGCCGAAAAAAGCACTCGCGGCATTGTTTCTTTGGCCAATAATTTAAGTCAACAAAGTAAAGAAGCTCTAGAAGCCTTGGACCTCTCTGGTTTAGTCTTTGAGTCTAAATTAACCCGTTTTTACCCAGAAGCTTCTTTGGCAGCTCAGACCTTAGGCTTTTTTGCCAAAGACCAAAGTGGTGGTTATTATGGCATCGAGGGTGGCCTGGACAAAGAATTATCTGGCAAAAGTAGTCAGTTGGTAGTAGCCGTTGATGGCACCGGTAATCCTATTAATAGCAATGATAATTTAATCGAGCAAAATTTGGATGGTCGCGATGTCTATTTAACTCTTAGAAAAGACATTCAAATTTTGCTCGAAGACACCCTCTCTCAAGCCATGCTCGATTATGGCGCCAGCCGCGGCGAAATAATTGTTATGGAACCTGAAACTGGTAAAATCTTGGGCTTAGCCACCTCACCCTCATATAATCCCGACGATTATTTTCAGTATGATGCTAGTCTCTATAAAAATCCTACCATTACCGATCTTTATGAACCAGGTTCTACTTTTAAAGTCTTGACTGTAGCCGCTGGCATTGATAGCGGCATGATTTCGCCAGGTACAGAGTGTACTAATTGCTCTGGTCCCCGCACTATTGATAAATATACTATTCGCAACTGGGATGACACTTATCATCCCAATATTACTATGACCGAAGCGCTGGCCGAGTCCGATAATACCGCTATGATGTTTATCACAGATTTACTTGGCAGCCAGCGCTTTGAGCAGTATTTACGCGATTTTGGCCTGGGCCAGCCGCTCAATCTAGCTACCCAAGATGAAACCCCTTCTCAGTTTCCCGATGTCTGGGGCACAGTGGAAACCGCAACTCGCTCTTTTGGCCAGGGAATTAGTCTTAGTAGTATGCAATTGATGCGGGCGGTGGGTGCTATCGCCAATGATGGCGAAATGATGCAACCATATTTGGTTGAGAAAGCAGTGGATAATACCACTGGTGAAGTCTTCCCCACCGCCCCCACCTCACTTGGTCAGGTAATCAGTCCGAGTACTGCCCAAACAGTCTCGGCTATGATGCAACAAGCCGCTCAATATGGTGAGGCTCAATTTGTTTACAAAAATACCAATAGTATTGCCGGAAAAACCGGTACTGCCCAGATTGCCAGTGAGACTGGCGGTTATGAAGAAGACGCTACTTTTGCCAGTTTTATTGGTTTTGCCCCTTATGATGACCCAGCCTTTTTGATGCTAGTAAAATTTGAGCGCCCCCAGAGTTCACCCTGGGCCAGTGAGACCGCCGCCCCCACTTTCAAAGAATTAGCCGAAAAACTTTTTATTATCCTGGGCGTCAATGCCACTGTAGAAACTTTGCCCACAGAAAATTAAGCTTAACTAGTTACCCACCACATCGCCACCGTAGCCACAATCAGGAAAACCACTGGTAATATCACTTTTTGAAAAGGAAAAAAAGCCTTGCCATCATCTTTTAAACCTCGCAAACCTTTATCTAAATACAAACTCAAAATCAAGAAAACTGTCCCCACAATCATCCCCAAAAGCAATTTAGAAATCCCATAAATCTCCCCCCCGGCACTAAATAAATCAAAAATAAGGAAAAAGGGGAGAGGCGATAAGTAGATACGCCCATAACGACTCGGATAAGCCCAAAAGCAATGCCCCTACCCAGACTCCAGTCATCCCATCATCTATGCCCAAAGCTCTACTTACTCCTAGGCCCCCCCCAATTGCCACTACACAAGCCACACATGGCGCCACCGCCTGTACTTGACTAGTTAATAAATTCACTACCCCCAAAACACTCAGGCTACCAGCTAGTACATTTAATTTCTCAAAATTCTTTTTCATTGGCCTATTTTATCACAACTATTTTTCAATTTCTCTGGCAATTAGCTGGGCCACTTCCAAGTCAAGGGGGAAAGTAATTTTCAGATTGCGCTCATCACCCTCTATCACTTTAATTGCTACCTGGGGAGCAAATCTGCTCAGTAATTCACTATCATCACTAATCATTTCATAATTTGCCGCCAAAGCTTTTTGATAAACCTCTATTAATAATTTGCGCTCAAACAGCTGCGGTGTTTGGGCCAACCAGCTTTCCTCTCGCGCTAGTGATTCCATAATTTCCCCCGTCTGCTCATTGACCCGCTTAATTGTCGTTGTTGCTTTAGTTGCCAAAATTGCTGCCTGATAATGCTCACTGCTGGCCAAAAGTTCCAAAATTAAATCCTTGCTCACAAATGGTCGCACTCCATCATGCAGTAGGACTAAATCTGCTTCAGTGGCTTCCAATCCACGTAAAGCCGATAAATACCGTTCTACTCCGCCCTCTATTAATTTCACTGGTAAATTATCTTCTGCCGCTAAAATCTGCTCATAAAGGGCTCGGTACTCCGGATTAATTGTCACAATTACTTCATCAATTTCTGTTAGCAAAAAGTTTTTAATTGTCCGCACCATCACTGTTTCCGAGGTAAAATCCTCATGGACATTTAAACTCTGCACCAGCTTATTTTTTCCAAACCGCCGCCCATTGCCCGCACAATTAATAATTGCCGCAATTTTTTTTCCTTGATACATATTTTTCTTTTTCTAGACTACTATTATATACTATTATATATTGTGTTAGAAATTATACCAAATTTCTTTGCTCTATCACTTTTTGCGCCCACTCTCGTCCCCGCTCTTCCAGGTCAATATCCCCCGCTAAGCTCTCCACAAATTCTTCTCCAGCCGTTGCCGCTGCTTCTGCCAAAGCAAAGACTTGCTCAAAAATGTCATAAAAATCTGTAAAAGCAATTTCTCCAGCTATAAACGCCTCTGCACAAATTTCGTCAGCCCCGTGAAAAACTGCTCCCAAATTCAGCTTACTCTCTATAATCCGTCGTCCCAATTTCAGCACCGGAAACTTTTCTTCATCTGCAGTCAAAAAGCTCAAACTTTTATCTAATAAACTAATTTTATTCTCGCTCTTGCTCTCCCATCTCTCTGGGTAAGTCAGGGCATATTGCAAATAGCGCTCCATCTCACTATTGCCAAATTCACCAATAATTGAACCATCCCTAAACTCCACCAGTGAATGACAAATATACTCAGGATGAACCACCACCTGGATTTGCTCACTACTTAAATCAAATAAATGCGCCGCCTCTATCATCTCAAAAACTTTATTAACACAAGTAGCACTATCCAAGGTAATCTTTTTCCCCATCACCCAGTGATTAGTTTGCAAAACTTCTGCTGGCTGCAAAACCTCCATTTCTTCTTTACTAAGCTGGGCGATTTTTCCCGCCCCTATGGTTAGATAAATCCGCTCCAACTCTTGCTTTCTACCACTTTTTAGGGCCTGAAAAATCGCCCCATGCTCACTATCTACCGGAATAATTTCTCCACCATTTGCGCGCGCTAGCTCCAGTACCCTCTGCCCCGCTACTACTAATACCTCTTTGGTCGCTAGCGCCACCCGTTTCCCCCGCTCTAGGGCCGCCACCGTGGGAGCAATCCCCGCCATCCCCACCACCGCCATGACCACCGTCTCTACATCTTCCAAACTAGCCAATCTCACTAAGCCTTCTGGATCACTCTCTGCTATCACTGCTTGTTTGATCCCAAATTTCTCTACCTGTTCCCTAAATAGCTCGCTGTCATGATAACAAGATAAACCTATTACTTCAAATTGTTCGCTAAATCTCTCTATTACAGCCAGTGCCCGCCGGCCAATTTCCCCCGTACTCCCCAAAATGACTATTTTCTTTTTTGCCACAAAAACTTTCTAATTACCTTATTTAGTCGCAAAAACAGCAATAAATCACGCAGGCACTTTTGCCCCCTTTCCACTCCTTGCAATCATCCCTATTTTAAGCTAAGATATGCAAGTAAAAAAATGCCAAAAACAAGCGCAAAATAATAGTTAATATTAAAAAAACCTTGATTTATCAAGTTTTTTTTCTTATCAAGAAAAATTTCCTTTATAAAGGAAATTTTCCAAAAACCCAATTTTTCCTCATTTTCCCTCTCCTTCTCTCCCTCCTTTTCCTCCTCTTCCCCGGCCTTGTCCCCAGTCCCACCCAAGCCCAAATCAAACTCCGCACCGTCGCCGACTGGGAGGCTGGTTCCATTGTCCTCCTCAACGGTCATCAATTTATCAAACTCAATCCTCCCGGTGGCGACGGTTACTTTATGGCTTTAGAACCAGCTTGTTATCAAACTCAGGCTGATTTTAATAGTGAAGTTAAAACCCTGGAAGAAATTCAAACCAAATTCCAAATTTCTCCTGCAGCCACATCAGACCTTATCCAAGCTGACCAAACCTACAATGGAGTAGGGGAGAGCTCCCAGAATCCTCTTCAAGAATATGTTATCCTCACTTCCCCCGCCTCCGGCATCGGTGCCTCCTGCTCCTGGTCCTCCGTCGACACTACTCACCCTCTCATCCCCCTCACCCACAATTCCTGCACCATTGCTATTCCCATT
>CAYJFT010000045.1:6403-6651 GCA_964369765.1 uncultured Pseudomonadales bacterium
CTCACTCTCTCCGGCTGCAATCTAGAACCCCTCACTACCACCAAACCCATCAATCCCCGCCCCACTATGCAATCATTTACCAAAGAATCTTGCCTGGCTCTTCCCCAATGCTCCGGTTCCGAAAATAATTACACTTGTCCAGAGGGAGCCACCCTTGAACTCCTCGACGAGCGCGCCAATAACACTTACACTATCCTCCGCCTCCCGGCTGGTTACTGCTGGATGGGAGACAACCTGGCCTACGCCGG
>CAYJFT010000046.1:0-6604 GCA_964369765.1 uncultured Pseudomonadales bacterium
CTCACCCTTTATCAAGTCACCGCCTCCTTCCCCCACTTTAATTACCCTCTCCTAGCCAAAACCTGCCTCCACCCCACCCCCACCAGCTCCCCCACCATCAACCATCCCCCTCATCACTCCCTCCCCCGCCAGCGCGATTTAGCCAAAATTTACCAAGGCTTCTCCCTCCTCACTCTCACCCCCAAAACTGGCCGCACTCATCAAATCCGCGCCCACCTCACTCACCTTAAACACCCTCTCTGCGGCGACCAAGCCTATCTCTCCGCCCGCAAAGCCCGTCTAGACCAACTCTGGTGCCCCCGCCAATTTCTCCACGCCAGCAGTCTTACCCTCACTCATCCGCGCACCGGCCAGGAACTCACCTTTACCGCCCCTCTCCCCCCAGATTTAGATCAAGTTTTGGAATTTGTCCAGGGCTAAAATTTAGCCCAGAAAAACACCCAAAAAAATAACGTCTCAAAAAGCACCCCACCACCCCCACAAAAAAACCCGCCTTTTCAGACGGGTTTATCTTCTTAAATTGTCTTTAAGTCAATTTATCTTGACCAAGTAAGACACTTTTAATCTCACAATTTAATTTTTCTTCTCCGCACATCTCTGGACTATTCTGCGGACAATCATTTTTGCAGTCGCAGCTGCAAACTTTCTTTCCCCCACAATTACAATTATTTTTTTGCAATTTTGCTTTCTATTTACTTTTTAATTTTGGACAAATCTTCTTAAATTATCTCTTCCTTAATTAAAATTTTTCAATTTCTCTAATGACACCTGCACTTGCATTGGTTTGGAACAATTTGCTTCTAACAAAATTGCCATTCTACTCACCGGAAAAATCGTTTCTATGCGCCAAATGCTATTTTGCACCAAATGTTTCCCGGTCCCATCGCAAACAATTTGCGGATAAGTCACTTTCTCCCCTATCTTAAATTTTATTAGACCACTGGACATCAGTCTTTCCTTTCATTTAGGCTCGCTCCGGCCCCCCCTGGGTACCTCCGCTCGCCCCTTTCCACCTTTTATAATTTTTGTTTTCTCACCAGCGCCACTCTGACCTCTGTCCTTGTCAGAGTTTTCGCTAGTCAAAAAACCGCTCTTTTAAACAGCTTGAGTGGACTTGGATAGAGAAACCAAAAATCGGTTATGATTGACATCTTGCCAATCGCAAAATCACCAGATCTCTCGTTTGCTCTAATCCAAGTCCACTCTTATAAAAAGTTCTTAACTAAACCAAGTTTACTTTTGAGTCGATACTGCCTAGACATCTGATCCAAACATAAGGTACGAGCTCGCAAGTAAACTTGATTTAGTTGTACTTGGACCTTTTTTGTATTTATGTGTTTCAAAGAACTGTGGTTAGTATAACAGTTATAAGTCACTTTGTCAATACTTTTTTTGCAATTATAGGCTACTATTTTTGTTCCAAAAATTATAGCTTGTTTGGTCGCCCTTTTTTCCTTATTCCGTGCAAAAATTACTATAATTGTCCCAGCTTAGCTCTTATTTCATCCCCTCAAACTCCCCCATATCAGTTATAATAGTCTTATCTATGTTATCAATCGCACACGCTGTTACCGGCGCCTATATCGCCTCTGCTCTCCCCTACCCCATCATTTACATCCCCCTGGTTTTTATTTCCCATTATATTCTTGATCACATTGCCCATTTTGATGTGGGTACTGGCATGAAAAAATCCAAACGCAAATTAATTATTACCCTCTTTTTTACCGCCCTAGATTTACTCGCTGCTTTTCTCTTGATTGTTTTTTTCTGGCAACAATCATTTACTAATATCGGCTTTCACCTCTGGATTGGGGCTCTTTTGGGCATTTTCCCCGATGTTTTAGAAGCCAGCAATCTTTTTTTTCACCGCAAAATCCCTTTTTTACGGCCCCTCTACGATTTTCACGAGCATATTCACCGCTCTACCACCAATTTATTTTGGGGTCTTTTTCCCCAAGCCATCGTGGTTCTTTATGTCCTTTTTTTAATTCATCCCCGCTAATGCCGCAACCGCAACCTGTGGTTGTCAATCATTAATAAATATCCATAATTATGGAAACTACGCAAATTATTGCCATATTTACCCATTTTTTTCCGTATTCTATAGACTTGCATCATTATATTCGCCCTCACCCTTTCCCCATTTTTTATTCCGCCAGCTTTTAAATGCTCTATTGTCTCCCAACTCACCACTTCGCCCCGATGACAATATAAATACTCCAGTAATTGATTATCCGCTTTGGATAAACTCACTGTCTTATCATCAAAATACAATATCCCATTTTCTGGCGCATACCACAGGCCATTATCTAAAACATACCTGCCTTCTTTGCCAATTTTACGCCATTCCAGCAAATTACGTGCCCGGGCCAAGACTTCACCTTTTACATAAGGTTGTCCCAGACAATCACTGGCACCAGCGCTTAATAATTTTTCTTTTTCTCCAGAACTTAAACTTCTTTGGCTCAAAACCAAAACTCTAGTTTCCGCCAATTCACTCCGGTAACTTTTCATCAACTCTATCAGGGAATTATCCGCCAAATTATGGCGTATCATTAATAAATCAAATTGCTTTTTTTCCAAAACCTGCTCTGCCTCTGTTAAACTTCCCACTATCTTACACTTTGTCTCCAAATCTTCTTCCAACATTTCCCGCCATTTTCTGGCCAAGTCAATTTCTCTCTCCACCAAAAGAACTGTTTTTTGCATTTTTTGCATAATAAGCCTTCCCAAATTCGTCCAGCTCACAACGAAAATTGCTAATTATTTGTTATAATATCCACTAATCCACTAAGGTTCTAATTATATCACAAGTTTTTTTATTTACCGTACAAAAAACGAAACTTCACTCCCCGATAGTGTAATGGCAGCACTTCAGATTCTGGCTCTGACAATCTAGGTTCGAATCCTAGTCGGGGATCTTTTATTCTCTTGCCGCTTTTCTGACGCCTCACCCCCCTCACCCCACCCCTATAATACTTTTATGCCTAAAAAAACTCAATTTCACCAAAAAACATTTTCCCACCGCCCCCGCCCCACTTCTCCCCCCACCCACCCTCTCACCCTTCTTTTCCCCATTCTTTTCTCTGTCCTTGGTCTAGGCCTTAGTTTTGGTGCCAGCTCTATTGCCAATTATTTTGGCCAAAGCCTTAATTTAAATAATCTTGAACTCAATCTCCTCCCTGTGGGTATGTTTATTTGGTTTGCCCTGGCTGCCATTCCGGTTAGCAAATTAGAAGAAACCCTGGGGCCCAAAAAACTCATTCTTACCGCTCTCTCGGTTATTCTCCTGGGCAATTTGGCCCTTATTTTCTCCAATAGCTTTACCAGCGCCTTTCTCGCTTTTACTCTCCTAGGCTTGGGCATTGTTATTATGGAAGTCATTGTCAATCCTTTGCTTAATTTTATTGCTCCCCGCGGCCAGGGGCCCAGTTACTTGGTGGCTCGTCAGCTAGCCCAGGTTATTATCGCTGTTGCTCTCCCCTATCTATTGCTCTGGAGCCAAACACACCTGGGCGGCTGGCAAAACTTGGGCTGGATTTTCTTTAGCCTTTCTGCCCTGGCTCTTTTCTGGTTTAGCTTTCTCAAAATTCCCCGCGTCCCCCAGAGCCAAAAAACCAATTTTGCCTCTATTCTCAAAATTGTCCGCATCCCTCATCTGGTCACCTTGGCCCTAGCTATGGTCATTATTGGCGGTTTTAATAATTCTTTAATGATAATTATTCCCAGACTGTTAATGGAACGCGCCGACACCACTTTTACCCTGGCCAATCTTAGCAATACTGTTTTCTTTGGTGCCCGCTTCCTAGGAGAATTACTGGGTATTTTCCTCCTCCCCCATCTAAATAAATGGTCTTATTATCGTCTGATGACAACCTTGGGCCTCCTTACCATGTTTGCCCTGATTTTCGCCCAAAACCAAATCCTTATTTTTATTCTCATTGGCCTCTCTGGGTGTTTTTATTCAACTATTCTCTATATTATTATGTCAAAAATCCTCCGTCTAGCCGGCTCTCTTCAACAAACCGCCTCTGGTCTTTTAGTTAGCAGCTGGAGCGGTGTTGCCCTTTTTTCCTTAATTACCGGTGTCATTACCCATCAAAACAATAGTCAAATTGCCGGCCTGATCTTTTTTGCTCTCTGCGCTTTAAGCACTTTTATCCTTGGTTTACGTTTTTACCGCCTTTTTTACCAGGATAATGATTAATTAGCCCTCAAACTCCAGCAAATCCCTTTATTTTCTCTAAACTATTCCGGCAAATTAACCCCAGAATATTGATGTTTATCCCCCTATTCCACCTTAACCCCACCCACCCCAAACTTCCTCTACCAAACTTTTTCTTCTTTACCCCACCCAAAATCAACCCAAAAACCCTTTTCATTAACCTTTTTTGACCATATAATAAAAAATCTCATAATTTAACCTCATTTGTCCAAAAAATCCACCTTTTTTCCTTTAATTTTTTTAGCCGCATAACTACTACTTATCTACACAAACCAGCCCAAAAACTATCAAAATGTCTATGATTAACAATTAAAAAAGACCGCTATCTATCTAGGTTAAATTATCAATTTTCCCCTCTGGCAATCAAAAATACCTTTTGCTAATTTCCCAAATTCATCACACCAATAACTTTTTTTTATTAGTCTGATTCATTTTTCGCCTTTTTGCTCTATTTTGAGCTATTTTTACCTTCTTTTTCCCCCACCCCCCCACCCCCTTTTCCCCTCTTATTTTTATTCCCGCAGCCTTTACAGTAGAAAAATTAGCCTTATTTTCTTCCTTTTTTTCCTCAATTTTCGCCCCTAGGCACTCTTTACTACCACTCTCCCCCGCTTTTCCCCAAATCTCTTATAAGTCCCATCAGCACCAAATTTGCTCTTTTTTCCTCTCCCTCAATCATCTCCCCCAGTTGATTCTTCATCACCCCCTCATTTAACTCCCAATTACTCTCTCACTTTATTCCCGCAGCAAATCTTGCGTATATTTATCCTTATTTCTCTCCACTCCAACCTCATTTTGCTATTCTTGCAAAAAATCTTGCGCAAATTCCTGCAAAATTTATCCCCGCAAAAAAACCAGAAAAAATCTCTCCCCCACTTTTACTTCACTACCAGATTAAAAATCTTGCCCGGTACATAAATTTGCCGCAATAGCATCTTACCCTCCAACGCCCTGGCCACTTTTTCCCGCGCCAAAACTTTTTCCCAGAGCGCTTCTGTAGCCAGCGTCAAATCCTCCTCACCAAGCTCTATTTCATCACGCAATTTCCCATTAACTTGCACCGCCAACTTCACCCCCCCCCGTCCGGCCAAACGCTCATCACTCACTGGCCAAACGCTTTTAAAAACACTCTCCCCTCCATTCTGCTCCATCCACAGTTCTTCTGCCAGATGCGGCGCCAACGGCGCCAAAAGCTGAATCAAAACCTGATAATCAGCCCGCTTTATCACTTTTTCCTCACTCATTTTATTCACCAAAATCATCAGGCTAGACACCACTGTATTAAATTTAAATTCCTCTATATCCGCCCCCACTTTCTCTATTGTTTTATGCAAAAGCGGTTCATAAGCCAAAATTTTCCCAGTTCGCCCCACTTGCTCCACCCCTGCCACATGCTCCACCCCCACTTCCACCACTTCTCCCACTTTCTCCCCCAGTTTTATCACCTTTTCCAAAAACTTACGCACCCCCGCTACTCCATTGGTATTCCAAGCCGTTGGCTGGGCAAACGGGCCCATAAACATCTCATAAACCCGCAACGAATCTGCCCCGTACTCGGCTACAATTTCATCAGGATTAATCACATTATTCCATCTCTTACTCATTTTTCGTCCATCCTCTGCCAAAATTAAACCCACATGTTGCAAACGCAAAAAAGGCTCGTCTTCACTCACTGCCCCAATATCATACAAAAATTTATGATAAAAACGGGCATAAATCAGATGTCTAGTAGCATGCTCTGCCCCACCCACATATAAATCCACCCCCATCATCGCTTGCTCTTTTTCTTTATCCACCAGTGCCCGCTTATCTCCCGGATCAATATAACGCAGATAATACCAAGAAGAACCTGCCCATTGCGGCATAGTATTGGTTTCTCGCTCTGCCTTGCCCCCACATTTGGGACATTTTACCTCTACCCAATCGCGAATTTTCACCAGCGGTGATTCACCTGTACCAGAAGGTTCATAATGCTCTACCTCTGGCAAACGCACCGGCAACTCACCCTCATCCACCATTACTACTCCACATTTGCTGCAATGAATGGCTGGAATTGGCTCGCCCCAATAGCGCTGCCGCGAAAATACCCAGTCCTTTAATTTATAAATAACTTTTTTCTCCGCAGATTTTGCGGTAATAGTCTCTCCACCAGGCATAATTAAGTCTTTCTCCGCAAAATCTGCGGTAATAACTCGCCGCGCCTGCTCTGAACTCAAACCATCATATTGCCCTGAATTAATCAATACTCCTTCATTTACAAAAGGCAAATCCGCCTCGTCATCCCCCCCCCCGGGGGGGGCGGGGGGGGGGGGGGCGCGGGGCCCCGCCGGCGCCCCCCCCGCCCCCGCCCCCCCCCCGCCCGCGCCCCCCCCCCCCCCC
>CAYJFT010000047.1:0-6526 GCA_964369765.1 uncultured Pseudomonadales bacterium
AGGAGGTTTTTGACGGGGGAGGAAAGAGTTTTTTCAAATTGAATGGCATTAAAAGAAGAGGGGCAAGAGAAGGTGCAAAGCCATTTGTCGTCGCCAAAGGGGGAGATTTCGGAGAGGGCGCTGGTTTTGGCCCAGGCATTAACCAGAAGGCCGGAGGAAAGGGGGATGAGTTCGTGACAGGTTTCTTGCCAGAGGGCAGTAAGTTGTTCCGGAGGGAAAGTAATGGTTGATTGATTTTGCATAGGGTAGTTATACACATAGTTATACACAAATGTCAAGGGGGTAAATTCCAGGCGTGTATCTGGTGGAAAGAGATGGGGAAAAGGGGAAAATTGGGGTGGGGGGGGTGGGTTATATGTTGCAAATGAGGTGGAGTTAAGCTTAAGTTATGTAAACCTGTTTAGTTCCGAAGCCAAACGGAATGGGATTGGCATTCGTTGTATAGCGGGGTTTCAGAGCTTTAGGGTAACGATTGAGTGCCTATGTGGAATTAGTGTTTTAAAACTCTGGAGTGTCTAAAAATACCCCCGTGAGGCTCTAGGATGCTCTAAAGCAGGTGGTTTGAGGGGTAAAATGACTGATATATCGGAAAAATGATAAAAATGACAAGGAAGGGCGTTGTGGTGGGGTGGGGGTCTTAATTTTCTGGTGGTTGGTAGTTGTCAATAGAATAGGGATTGCCGGGGGTGGCGGGTGGGGTTTGGGCTGGGATGAATTTACTGGGAAGACTATCCTGATTGACTTGAGAGCTGGGATTGTTTTGGTTCCGACTATCTGGGTTTTGGGATACTGGGGCGGAATTATCTGAGGTCTGAGTTTCTGGAGCTTGATTGTTTTGATTTGCAGTGGGGGTAAAGTTATTAACTAATTGATAAAGTTCATTGAGCTCGTTGTTATCGGAATTATTGGAATTAGGAGAATCAGAGAGGGGGAGAGCGGTGTTTTCTTCGGCAGCCTGGCGGCGGAGGACTTCTTCTGGATCGGTGGTAATAACTTCATGTTCTTCTGGCGAGGCAATGACGCGGAGGGCGACATGGTTTTGGCCGGCAAAAAAGACGCCTTCACCAACATCAGCGGCTAGGAGTAATTGTTGTTCGCCCTGGGAAAGGTGAAAAGTCTCGGTGAGAGCGGGCACAGAAACACTAGATTGTTTCATGAGGAATTGAATAGAGGAGTTAGAAACAATGGCTTTGCCATAATCATTGGCCAAGAAATCTTCGACATCTTGGGAAATAGTAGTGACGCCCAGATAATATTTACGGGCGCGTTTGGCCATGGAATAAAGGAAGCTGGCGCTGTCGGGGTTTTTCATAAAGTACCAGGCTTCGTCGACGACCAAAATGCGTTTTTTGAATTTGCGCTTGACTCTGGTCCAGATAAAGTCTAGGATAATATACATGGCGATAGGGCGGAGTTCTTCTTCGATTTCTTTGACCGAGAAGACCAAGAGGGGGTTGTCTAGGTTAAGATTGGATTTTTGGTCAAAAAGGCCGCGGAAAGAACCGGTGATGAATTTTTCTAGGCGGGCAGAGAGGTCCAGGGCGGGGGGGATTTCCATACCGATCAAGGCTTTGTAAAGGTCTTCCATGAGCGGGGGTTCATTGGTTTGGGTACCTGGGTCGGGGGAAATGCCTTTGGCGCGGTAAGCAGCGACAATGGCTTTGTCCAAAAGGGAGTTTTGCTCGGCGGTCATTTCGCCGAGCATGAGACGAAGAAGGCCATGGAGAGAGAGAATTTTTTGGCCCAATTCGTTTTCGCCTTCTTCATAAAGATTAGAGAGATCAAAAGGATTGATTTTAACCGGGGAATTAAAAGAGAAATTGATATATTGACCGTCCATTTTTTTGGTTAGGGCTTCGTATTCATGTTCTGGGTCTAAAACAATGACGTCAACATCAAACATTAATTGGCGGATGATCTCTAGCTTAACCGTATATGATTTACCAGCGCCTGATTTGGCAAAGATAATCATATTGGCGTTTTCCATCTGGAAGCGGTCAAAAATAACCAGCGAGTCATTGTGTTCATTGATACCGTACATAATGCCGGTTTCCATAGTGAGTTCAGAGGAGGTAAAGGGGAAAGTGGTAGCCAGGGAAATAGTATCCATATTACGATTGGTTTTGAAGTGATCAGTGCCCATAGGGAGGGTGTTTTTGAAGCCATCACCCATTTGCATGGTGGCTTGTTTGGCGATGATAAGCTGTGAGCCTAGGGAGGATTTAACGGCTTGGCTGATTTCGTCTAAGGTGGTTAAGTCTGGGGCGTAAATGGTGAGATAAAGACCAAATTGAAAGAATTTGTAGCTGCCTTTGGCGAGTTCTTCGCGCAGGGAAACGGCATCTTCTAGTTTGACTTCGGTATCGATATTAGTGATTTTCCCTGCGCGTAGATCTGATTGGATTTCTGCTTCCATTTCGGTGATTTTGCGTTTGAGTTTATCTAAAATATCGGCGCTATCAACTGGATAAACAAACATAGAGATGTCAATGGTAGCGGGGAAGTTGATGAGGGGAGAGAGCCAGTTGGCTAAGACGGAGCGGGGGTAACCAGAGATAAAGAAGGTGCGGGTATATGAGTCATTGAGTTTTTGCTCGGTGAAATCGAGCTCAATGGCTTCTGGAGAAATAATGTCTTGGATAGTGACTAGGCCCTGGGCGTATTCGTGGATTTTTTGAAAAGTTTCTTTTTCTTTTTGAATTTGGGCCGACTGAGCGATTTGGTCGGAATTTTTCTTGGTAAAAGGGAGAAAATCAAAAATGGCCATATTATCTTTCTGGGCTTAAATTTTGGCTAACTACGCCAGCGGTAACAATGGGAGCGGCGTATTCATTACTATTGATAAGTTCAATACCCTCGGAGGAACCGGGGTTGTAGCTGTCATAAAAAAGCTTGACAATTTCTTGGGTATTGATTTGGCGGGCAGCTAGGCCTAGGCGGGCAAATTGGCTGATAAGGTGGTCGCGCTTGGGGTCAAGGACATTTTTGGCTTTGTCGATTAAACCAGAGAGTTCATAGCGGTCTAAATTGGCGCTAGCACTGGTATTAAAGAAGTTTTTGCTGGTAAGGATGCCCAATTGTTCTTGGTCGGCAGTGATAACAACAAAGAATTTTTTGTCCAAAACATTACTAGTTTTGACCCAGTCTTTGACAAAGCTGCGATAGCGAGCGATTTGATCTTGATGATTGGGGTTTTTGGCTTTTTCCTGAGCTTCTTCTAAATTGGCTAGATAACGAGAGATGTCCTTGGTTTGGGTTTTGATGATAATTTGGATAGGGAAATTAAGGGAATTAAGAATGCTGGCATAAGCATAAATGGCGCTGTCTTGTTCTTCTTCTGAGAGAAGGCCAAAATTAATGGTGCCGATTTGGAGGATTTGAGAGATATTGCCACTACTAAGGATGAGTAAATCATTGGTAATTTCAAAGATGTCAATGAATTTTTGGGTTGAGGAGTTGATTTCTGGCATATGCAATTTCTATTATAACAAATTTTTATGACGTTGGCGAGGGGGTGGGTGGGATGGGGTTTGCCTGAGGCCAGCTGAGGTTTTTCTCTGGAACGGCAGTAATTTTGGTGGTAATCTGAGTGGGTTTAAAAAGACTATTACTTTGGGTTTCAATAAAGGAGTTGATGTTTTCCTGAGAGGGCACAATCATGGGGCGGACGCGGAGAGACTGACCTTCTTGAATAATGGGTTTGCGAATGACTTTTTTAGGGGCATAAGAGACTTTTGGTTGGGGGGTGGTGGCAAATTGTTCTAAAACGCTTTGGACTTTTTGATGGTCAAAGACTTCTAAATCATCATTTACTTGGGGATTCTTGGAGTCAAGAGAGGTAAAATAATCATAGGCCTGATGCTTTTTGAGCGGTGAGGTATTAAAAGTTTCTTGGGCAAAAAGGGCTTCTTGGCGGGCAGGAGGGAGCTCAAAATTAAAATAAGAGGGGATAACGGCTTCTTTGCGCCAGTAAAAACGGGTGGGAGAATTAAGGTTTTTGATAAAAACGCGAATCCAGTGAGAGAGGGGTTGGGCGGCGATGGGGATAAAAGCGGCCAGAAGGCCAATGCCAACCACGAGGAAAATAAGGGGCCAGGCGATAAAGCCGGGGAGGCCAAGTTGATAAATAATAAAGGCAATGCCTAGGCCGGCAAGGATTTGGAGGAATTGGATGAGATCGAGCTCGCCAATAAGGTGAAAGCGGTAATTGCTGACGTCTTGGGGTATTAAATGTTCTTGCATAAATCAAAGTTGATTATAGCAAATAAAAACGGGGGCGTCAAATGCGGGGGAGGGTGGGTGGGTTATTGGATGGTGAAATTGAGAGCGGGGGTGAGAACAGAGAGATGAAAGAGATTGTCGGCGGCGTCGACGCCTGTGCCAATAAAGTGATAAGTGGGGATGGCGTGGGTGGGGGCGAGGTCATTGTCTAAGCGATATTCTAGGGAGACTTGGGTGAAAACAAGTTGGGTGAGGGCGGCTAAATTGGGTGGATTATTGCTAGTGAGAGGGGTGTCTTGTTCTAACCAATAATCGAGTAACACAGCTTGACCATTGGTGATATTAAGGAGGGCCTGGTCTGGGGAGATGAGATTATGAGATTCTGCTTGGGGAGTATATGAATAGGGGAAATTGATTAAATTTGCCTGGGAAACTGGGTAGGGAATGGTGGAGTAAATGACTTGTCCGGGAGAGTTGAGTTGGCGATGATAAATGGGGATATTTTGATAAGTGAGGTTGTAAGTGAGGGCAATTTGATTGGCCTGGGAAGAAGGGACAGAGCCTGATTGTTCACTAACATCTAGGTAGCGAGTATTAGTTAACTGCCAATTTTGATAAGGAAAGATAGTGTCCAAGAGATTATTGGCGCTAAGTTGGGCGGCGGAGAAGGTGATAGGAAGAAAGGTTAAAGAGGGGTCAGAGTTGACAAATAAATCAATTTGGGGGTTGTTGTCATAGTCATACCAAGAACAAGAGTAGATGATCTGGGGAATAGATTGATTGTCAATAGTTTGACAGTATTGATCTAAACGAGTAGTGGGGTCAGCTGAGGGTAAAGGGGTAAGGTCTAAGAGGGGGAGGGTGGTGGGGAGGGCAGGGGTAATGCCTGAGAAAATGGGCTGGGAAAAGGTAGTTTCTTGGTCTTGGATAGGGGAAAAATAGGTATTGCTAAGATTGATGGGGGCGCTGCGATTGTGATTAAAGAGTCTTAAAACCAAGAGGAGGATAATCAGGAGAAAGAGGCTGATAATGAGGGCGAGGGTGGATTTTTTCATATTTTTTCTTTCTTGTTAAATTATAAGCGGAGCGAGGGCCCACAGAGATTTTTGGTAATTTCAGCTAAATCATAACCGCGATACATGGGGACGCCGTTGTTGAAATATTGATAAATATAGGGACTATCACTGGCGCCGGTTTCGCCAAAACTTAAATGGAGATGATTAAGACTACTATTGCCAGTGTCACCATTAACGCCGATTTGGTCGCCAATATTGAGTTGATAAGTGCCAGTGATACAAGTAACTTCACTGGCAGAAAAGCCCACGGGGATGCCGTCTGAGCGAACAATGTCTTGATAGACAGCAGCGGTGTCTTCATCCTCGGTGTAATATCCTTGGGGGCTTTGGTATTCTGGTTTTAAAGTAATGCTACCAGGTGCTCCAGGAGAACCAGTGGTCATTTCAGCAAAGGGCATGTGTACAAAACTAAGGGTGAGGTCTTGGCCGCCATAATTAAAGTTGACCCTGGCTTGGCAATAAGGTCCGGCGCTACCATCGGCCTTTTTAAATTCATAGGTACCAGCTACGGGGGCGTAGATTGGTTCGCCCAGGGGAGCGTGGAGATCAATAGCGTCTTCGTCGGCATGAGTGGGACAGTCGCCATTAGCGGGGTTACAGAAAGGTTGTTGACCAATATTGGTGGGGTTAATGGGCCAGCAAAATTCGGCGGCATTATTACTAGAGGGCTCGGGGCAGTTGCCAACGCAGATATGGGCGGTGCCCTGGGCGGGGCCGGTGTCTGGTGGACAAGTAAAGGCGCCGGCGACAGCGGAGCCAGTGGTGGAGCCAGCGTAGCTGTCAATAATACCAGAAATGGAGCCGGCATTGACTTGGGTGACAACATTTTCTTTGGCACGAATAAGGGTAAAATCGCCAGCACTGTGAGAAATGTCATTATTACACTTTCTTGTAATAATATTATCACCGCCGGTGTTGCCAATAGCACAGCCATTGCCGACATAAATTTGGGTATGGGTAGATTCTCCAGGAGGGCCATTACTGCTTAGAATATCGCCAACTTGGGCCTGACTTAAGGCTTCATCTAGGGTGAGATACTGCGCTATTACCTCTAGATAGTCGCTACTATTTGGGCGAGGGTTCCAGGTGCCGGCATTGTTATCAGGTCCAACGGCGGTGGTGGAGCCCGGAGAATCATCTGCCGTAGCTGTTTCTATGGGCCAAAGGCCGGTAACGCCGTAAACTACAAAGCCAACAAAATTATTACAGTCGCCACAAACTAAATTATT
>CAYJFT010000048.1:0-6222 GCA_964369765.1 uncultured Pseudomonadales bacterium
ACCTATGGCGACTGCGTTAATCCCGCTCTTGCCACCAACCCCACTTGCACCGATGGCAACTGCGGGTATTTATATAACTGGCACGCCGCCATGCAAAATCCCAGCGCTTACTATAATGTCAATTACACAGCTTCCCAATTAGATGTCCCTGGTCTCTGCCCTGCTGGCTTCACTCTCCCGACCATGGAGAATTTAATTCAGCTTAGCGAAGCTTTTGGCGGCAGCGCTAATAATACAACTAATTCAGTTTTAATTGATCACTGGCTCAATCCTAATCTTTTTGCCGCTACTCTAGCCGGTGATACCGATGCCACTGGTAATCTCATTAATCAAGGCGAATATGTTAATGTCTGGAGCTCAAATCAAGAAAGCAGCCGCGACGCTCAGCACGCTTACATTAGTCAGCTCAATGTCCATCCCGAAGTTGCTTGGCATAAAAACCGCGCCTTCTCTGTTCGCTGTCTAAAAACTCCTAGTTCTGTAATTGCTATGCAAGACATCACTGATCAGCTAGTTGAATCAATGCCTAGCTGCACCACTAGTACTTGCCCTTTTGGCGCTGAAATTCTGGCTTATGATGAGCGCGATGGCAAAAATTACACTTTGCGCAAAATGCCCGACGGTAAGCTTTGGATGGTCGACAACCTTGCCTATGGAGGTAGTCTTAACTCCGGCGGCAACGATGCTTGTGCTAATATCACCACCCTAGACATTAACCCCACCGCCCTCCCCTCAGACACCTTTGGCCCTGGCACCTACGGCGCCTGTGTTGATAATCCCAGCAACTCTGATTATGGTTATCTGTATAACTGGCAAGCAGCAATGCAAAGCCCCACTGCTTACTATGGTGCCAATTACACTGGTCCGCAAACCAATGTCGCCGGTCTTTGTCCCGCCGGTTTCGTTCTTCCTACCATCAATGATTTTCAACAGCTAAATATCGCCTTTGGTGGCACTACCGCGAGTAGTTCAAATAGCACGATTGTTAATCGCTGGCTCAATTCCAATTTATTTGACCTTCTCTTTGCCGGTGACACCAATGAAAACGGTAATCTGATCAACCAAGGCACCTATAGCAATCTTTGGTCTTCAGAGCAGGCCAGCGACAATGATGCCAGGCACATGTATATTCAAACTGGTCATATCAATCCCAGTGTAGCCTGGCGCAAAAACCGCGGCTTCTCTATCCGCTGCGTCAAAGCGGAGCCATAATTAGCTCCGCCTCACTTTTGCAATAGCAAAAACTTAAATTAAAATTTCCCTTAATAATAAACTACTGCCTCTGTCTCAAAGACATTATTATAATAATCACGCAAGACAAAATAAGCCACGGCGTCTAAGTCGCCAACATATTCATAGCTGACTTTGGGGGCCTCCCGCCCCACTATCAAGCTTTCCTCGTCCACAAAAAAGTCCACATATTCCCAATCATAGCTATAATAATCAAAAATCCAGGTCAGCTGATCGCCCTGTTTTAAATCAAACAAACCTTTACCCGCCGGCACTCCAGTCTCACTGTATTTACGATAACCCTCCACATAAGCCTCGGGCTCCACATTATCCCAGCGCACCATAATTTCCACATATTCACTCTCATTTAAATAAGCGGGCACATAGCCATAACTATACCAGCTCCCGTCTTCCCCATAATGTTCTTCTTCGGCATAAAAAGGCACAATTTCCCCGTCCAAAGCCACCCAAGTATAGTCAAATTCTACAATCAGCTCGCCAGCCTCATTAAAAGCATACATATGATCACTCCCTAAATCAATATAACCCTCACCATCGTCGAGCAAAACTTGCAGCTCTATATCACGGATTTCCTCCCATTCTTCTTCGCTCAGGCTTAGGACATAATCCTCACCCCGCTCCTCAATTATTAATTCTCCCAAAAATTCTCCCTCTGCTACATCAGCATAATTTGCCGCCACCCCCGCATCATACCATTCTTGCTCCTGATAATTATCCCCACCCCCCACCCCCCTGCTCTGGCCCCCTGCCATGGCACTCATAAAACCATCAAAGAAATCTGTGTAGTCAGTTTCAATTCCCACTTCATGCAAGACTGTCTCTACTTCACTATAATAGTCAGGATATTCATAAGGAAAATACATGGCTAGACCATAAGCACCATCAATATCACTACTATTATAATAGTAGCTGACCGCCCTTTGCAAAGCGCCAATGACTTCTTCACCCCCACCAGCCCGGATGGCATAATCCATTACATCAATTTGCTCATATTCACCCTCGCCAAAATCTTTGGCATTACTCCGGGCCCGGGAAAGCTGCTGAAAACCATTATTTCTCTCAATTGCCACCAATCCCTCACTCATTAATTCGCTCATCTCCTCCATCACCGCTGGCATTTGCCGCAACTCCACCATTGATAGTGTGGCCATGGGAGAATATTGTTCTTCTTCACTAACAATCACATAATCGTCAATAATCATTGCTCCCAAGTCCACCGTAGACACCCCCGGCGTCTTGCTTAAATTATTCAACCAATTGGTATAATACCAGCCACCACCAGGCTCCAATTCCTGCGAAGCAATTAAATAATCAGCATAAGGTTCTAAAGCTAGGGCTACTTCCATTGTCGCCATCAAGCAAGCATCAAAACCAATCCAATCAAATTTCACCCCACTTTGCTCAATTGCGTCTTCTAGGCCGACTAAAGTCATTGTGGCATCTGGATAATGCTCGTCTACACCAAAACCACTAATTGTTCCCCCGCCATGATCCCACATAATTAGGCTATAGCGGTCTGCCGGAAATTCTCTGGCCCCCATTTGCACAAAATCACGCAAAGTTTCAGTTGCCGTCATATTTAGCTGACCCAAATCATCGTTAATTGCCACCAATTCACCATTTTTTACTTGCCAATATTGGCTAGTTTCGCTACTAATCTGTTCATTTTCCCAGGAAAGTGCCCCACCGGTCATTAATATCACCTCCACCTGGTCGCTTAACTCTGCTGCTAAAATTTCCTCAATGTCCCCAGAAGCAAAACCAGCCTCACTCTCTAAATCAGAACCAAGGAAATAAATCATGATTGTATGCTTGTCCTGATTATCGCCCTCACTTGTGACTAGAAAATCCCGCACCCCCGCTGTTTCCCCAGTCTGTCCATAAATACCCCGGCCCTGATATTCACCAGCAGCATCCAAGTTACTTAATCCAAGCGAACTATAATCAATCGGTTCTTCATCGCTAAACAACCAGACTACAAACATAATTGCCAAAACAATTAAGATAATTTTTACCCAAGGAATTTTTTTCTTCTTTTCTTCACTCATATGTATAATTGTATCATATCTTGACATCAATGCCTCACTTATTCTATAATAAAACCTCAATGAAAAATGTCATGATTCTTTTTGCTTACCGCTTTTTCAATGCTATGTCTTTTAGCGTGGTGGTTTGGAATCTTTTTTATTTAGAGCTAGGTTTTAGTGTCGCCCTGAGCGCTTTTGCCGGCAGTCTTTCTGGTTTTTTCCCCAGAAATTTGGGCTTATCTCTACCACGCTTTATTTAATTGGTAGTAGGCGGCGCAGCTGGCTGCGCCGCCTAAAACTCTAAAATCTTAATTTTGACCCAGTTGTTCATAAGCTTCCACTAGAAAATAAAGTAATTCCTCAATTTCCTCTGCAATTTTTTTGTCACCAGCGGTTCTGGCCCGCTCTATCAGCATTTCGCCAATTTCTATGGCTTTCTTTAGCGAGTCACGCTCACTGTCAGTGAGCACACAATTAGCCAGTCTTTCCCAGCAATTTCTCAATGCTTGCAAGCTAACTCCATTAGTAGCAGCCAATTTCTGAAACCCAGTTAAAGTATTTTCTACATGCAAATTCATTTTCTTTCACCTCCTTTTTTTAGTCAAAATTTTTAGAGCCAGTGAGTATTCAAATCAACTCACATATTGCTATATTATATTAAATGATATCAATTAAGTCAAGAAAAACCCTTAATTTCACCTCAATTTCCCCTTGCATTTTGCGCAAAAATATTATAAAATGTCTTCAGAAATTATACAGAAATGAAAAAGACATCATCTAATCGCCGCTACTATTTATTATTACTAATACCTTTTTTATTAGTTTTTTTCTATTTTATCTTAAATAATTTCGCTCAAAATTCTCCTCAAGACAATCTCGCCACCACCCCCACCCCCACCACCCCCTCCGCTATCAATCAAGACCAGCAAATTTATCAAGAAGAACTCCAGCCTAGTCCCGCTCCAGAATCAGAGACAAATTCAAGTTCAAACTCAGATTCAGCTTTACAAGCAAATTCAGCCTCAAATAATCAAGCCAATGACGAAAATACTCCCCTCTCTGTTTCGCCCAAAATCACTTATCAGGTTTTGGACAATAAATTAAATATGAACTCCTGGGCCAAAGAAAATTTCCAGGTCCAAGTCACGATCGAGGAGCAATCAGCGGCTCAAATTACTAGAATTAATTGGTGTCAAACTGCTAGCGATGGCGAATGCGTACCCAATTGGCCGATGACTGGTAATCAAGCCATCGCCACTTTTGACCAAGAAAGCCCCCATCATCGTCTTTGCCTGCAAATCAATTATCAATATAATTATCAAAGCCCTGTTTATTGTTCCAAGCAATACGGTTTAGACAAAACTCTCCCTAATCCGGGCAATTTTTCCATTCACGGTGACAAGGGCTTGGACAATTGGTATCGCTCTGCCCTGACTTTTACCAAAGAAACCGATGGTAGCGATGCTCTCTCTGGTCACGCTCAGACAATTTTATCCCTCTCCAATCTCGTTGAATCCACCAATCAGCAAGGCCTAGAAATCAAACTCGAAAGCAAAGATCAGGCCGACAATATCGCCGAAAATAAACAAATAGTCAAAATCGATTTAATTGCCCCGGTTCTTAGTGGGGTGAATGACTTAATTATTGATCAGGGCGACCCCATTGATTTATTAGCCGGGATTAGCGCCTCTGACACTCTCTCTGGCCTCTCAATCCTACCCAATAATTCTAAAAATCTACCTCCAGAAAATTTAACTGACTTTATCGCTCAGACTGATCAAAATAATTTGCCTAGCGATTATATTTCTGTTAGTCCAGCCATCATTGATACTAATCAAATTGGTCAGCATCTTATCACTTATCAAATTAGTGACCGAGCCGGCAATCTTACTACTCTCCAACGCCAGCTTACTATTCAGCAAACTAGCAATTTGGATTTTAATTTTACTGTTCAGGGCAATCCCTTTATCTATCAGGATTGGGCCGGCGCTCCCTTTCAGGTCGCGCTCAATGTTTCCGAAACCACTGCCTCACCTCTTCAAGGTGCTTGGTATTGTCTCACTCAGGGTACCAGCTGCGTACCCAATTTGCCCTTAACCATCACTGGTAGTCAGGCTACTCAGTTAGTTGAGATTAATGTCTCTAGTGCCACCAATCGTCTTTGTCTAGGCGCTACTGACAACCTAAATCAAAGTCAGACCATCTGTTCTACTAATTATCAATTAGATTTGGATCCACCGGCTGCCGGTTCATTCTCAATCACTGGCGACCAAGCCCAAAACAATTGGTATAATGCCCCCCTTACTTTCACGGCCGTCGATGGTGTAGACTCACTTTCTGGCCATGCTAGCACTATTATTAATCCCAGCACCTTGGATACATCTAGTCCCATTGGCGGCAGCAATATAGAAATAATCACTACCGACAATGTTGGTCATATTACTCGCTCCAATCAGACCGTTCATCTAGACCTAGAGCCACCAACTTTTTCTGGCCTTTGGTCGCAATACATTGACCAATATCAAGCCTTTGATTTAACCGCCGGCGTCTCTGTCAGTGATGCTCTTTCTGGCGTAGCTGGTAATTTTACTGTCAGTCCCACTAGCATTGACACTTCAGTTCCCGGAACTTACCCAGTCATTTACTCTGCCGTAGACAATGCCGGTAATCTTAAAAATCAAAGCCGCAATATTTATGTTGATGCTCTCAACACCGATGCCACTCTGCGCTTCTTATCTGCTGCCCATGCTACCATCACTCCCTCTTTTAGTAGTCAAACCACCGATTATACAGCCACCGTCTCTCAGTACACTAGTAGCGTTTATATTTCTTTTGACCCCAATTTTTTTGGCGCTACTGTTAATGGTCCCAGCGGTACTACTAATTTAAATTATGGTGAAAATATTTTTACTTTTGTAGTCACTGCCGAAGACAATCGTACCAC
>CAYJFT010000049.1:0-6185 GCA_964369765.1 uncultured Pseudomonadales bacterium
CTAGATAATTCCTTTCTCCCACCCATCCCGCCCCTCTTAAAAATTTCTCCCTCAGAAACCCTAGAAGCTATTGCTCAAAAAATCGAGACCACTTATAATCTCCAGCTTTACTCCCCAATCGCCGCCAAAAATCCCGCCGCCACCGATCTCCGCCCCACCTACGCTCACACCCTCGTTGCCCAAGCCCTACAATTTTTCCAAGACCGCAATTATCCCGCCGCCAGCGACCTCCTGGTCCTAGCCAATTTTTCTTCGCCTAATTATTATTACTCTTATCTTCTTGCCCTAGTCCGCTACAATCTCTCCGACTACCCCACCGCCCTCACCCTTTTAAACACCGCCGCCGCCCAGCTTCGCAACCCCACCTCTCCAGACCCCCAAGTCCTCGCCCTCCTCCAGACCACCAACTTTAATCAAGCTTTTTATGCTCTATATCTAGCCACTCTAATTCTCAATCAAAAAATCCCCGAATCACAGCTGCTTTTTGATTTTATCCTCAAAAATCAAGTTGTTACCAGTCCTAGTGTCCTTCTTCACCTCCTTGCTCTTTTGGCCCAAAATGACCAACCTCAGCTCTTGGCCAGCCTGGAAAACTACTTTTACACTCAGTTAGAAAAAATCACTAATCAAGAAGAAAAAAATCGTCTCACCACTCAGCTGCGCCAAATCGTCGATACCAATCAATTAGCCCCAGAAAGCCCCCGATGACCCAAAAACTCTCTACAAACATCCTTTTGGCCCAAGAAAACACCTTTTTAGCCCCACCCACCCTCCCCTTTGGCAATAATTACACCCCACCCGCTTATTTAGTCAAAAATATCTCTTCTCCTGCCCAGGCCCAAACTTATCTCACCCAAGTTATCACCGATTATGGCGAAACCCAATTCCAGGCCCTTTCCGACCCTACCGACCTCGCCCTAGCCCTTTGCACTTATGCCGCCGACTTTGATCAATATCAAATCTATGACGCCGCCGCCCACTTTTTTACCCTGGGTCTTTATTATGAGCAAAACTTTTATTACTCCCAATTAGTTGCCAGCCATTATTATGACTTGGGCGATTACCCCCGCGCCATCAATTCTCTCCGCCTGGCCCTAGACCAATATCAGCTCAATCCCACCCTCCCCAGCACCGTCGAAACCACCCTAGCCACCTCTGTTTTTCAAGTTGTCCTAGACCTAAAAATGATGTTGCTCCAAAGCCTTTTGGAAACTTATCAAGTCACCCCCGCTCTAGAACTTTACAATTCTCTCTCCCAAACAGAAAAAGACGCCCTCACCGAACCCTGGCCGCTGATCACCCTGGGCCGTCTCCTCCTCCAGCTAGACCAACGCGCCCCCGTTTCCACCATCCTCAAACACGCCCTTTCTATCATCCCCACCCTCCCCACCCCACAGCTGCAACAACAGGCCAATGACGCCATCAAAAACGCCCTCAATCCCAGCTAATTTCCTTGACATTTACCGTATTTTTGCTATACTAGACTAGTATTAGTTCAAATTTGTTATTTTATGTCTAGTGAAAATGGTAATTTCAACCCACCCCCAGAGGAAAATATAGTCGATAACCTCGGCAATTCTCGGTCCGCCTCAGAAAATCAACAACAGGAAGCAGAAAAGGCTAAGAAAAAGGCTGAGAAAAAAGCTAAAAAAAACACTGCTTATTATCATCATATTAAAAACGGTAGTGAATATGCCAATCTAGAAGACCTAAAAGACCCCGCCACTAACTTTACCCTTTTATCTGTTTTAGCAGAAATTAATCGTATCGATTCTGCAACCAAATCAGAAGAAATTAATAAAACCGAAGACAAAATTAAACTTAAAATCGAAAGCCTTGAGAAGCTTGTCAGCCAAAAAGAAGTTGAGCTAAAAGATTCACAAAATGACTCCAATTTAGCAGAGGAAATCAAAAACTTAGCAAAGGAAATCGAGTCACTTCATTATGAAAAAAAGACTTGGAAATATGCTAAAAAAGACCTCAAGGCCAAGCTAGAAAAAACCCACCCAAAGGACAATCAGGGTGAAGAAGGCTCCGCTGTAGAGCCCGCCGCCGCGCCAGAAACCACTTCAGAAGCCGCCAAAGGCCCCGAAACTGTCTCAGAGCCCGCCGACTCACCAAAAGAAGCCCCCTCACCCCCCATCACCCCAACTCCAGAGCAAGTCTCACCCCCCCAATCCACCTCAGAGCAACCCCGTCAAACAGAAAAATCTCGCCCTGTCATCCCCGAAACCAAAGAAAAACATCTCCAAGAAGCTCTTCAGGCAATTATTGATAAAATCAGAAGTCAAAACAAATCTATTATTCCAGAAAGTGAGAAATCTTATCAGGAAGAATTAGTTCGGGTTTTGGCAGAAGAAAACAAAAAGCTTAATGATTTAGTCTCGCAAATTAGTCTAGAAAATGACTATGACGAAAAAGAAGCTTTAGAATTACAAATTATTGATGTGAGAGACACAATAAACACCCTGACCAAACAAACAGAGCAGCTTTATTACAATAGCGACAAAGTTGTTGTTTTGCTCAATCAGCTTCTCAAGACTACCGCAGAAACAGGCGTTGATAGCTTGGATCCCAGCTATGATCAAATTAGCATAGATGTATTTTCTGCCTTTGGCGTTCTAGATCAAGTCATAGAATTTTTACCCCAAATTGCCGCCACCGCCCAGGCAATAGAAGAAGATAAAAGACAAAAAGAGGGTGTTGAGCATACCGAATTCGCCAATAAGCTTGTCAAAAGTATTACTGACTATATCTGCATCAAACAACTTCGTCACTTGGATCCAGATCTTTTATCACAAAACATCTGGGATGGCTATCTTAAATTAATCAATGGCTTGTCTAGTGATTTGCTTTATTTGAAAAAAAAGAAACTCGACCTTCCCGCTCTAGAAAAACAAATTCAAGCCGCTCTTTCCCGGGTAGAAAATGTTGATTTTAAGCCCAACACTGGCTCAACTCAGGAATATTTCGACAACCTTGCCAATTTCCTCAGTGAGTCCAAAGAAAAGGTTTTATTAGAAAGAAGAGCTTATTCTAATAATATTGTTGAAAGCGAGGTTATTCAAGAGCTTAGTCCAGACGATAAAACCCTAGAAGACCTTGCCACCACCATTGGTTTTCAACTCAAAGAAGAAAAAACCGAAGCTATTGAATCAAATAAAATTGATTACAGCAATGTCACCAATATTCTTCAGGCCTATTTTGTCACCAAAATTTATCCATCTTCCTCTAGCTCAGAAAACAAAAAATTAAAAAGAGTTTTCAAAAGACGGGCTTTGGACGTGGGGGCATTTGTTGAGCCCAGCGAGCTTCTAGAGCATTATCGAAAAAAAGAACAATTTTACAAAGACATGTCTACACTTCTTAATTTGTTTGATTATGATGTTGCGCGCAAAGACAATGTTGACCTTACTTATGGCTATGTTGACAATGAAAAATTCACTCAATTTCTCAAGACCAAAGGCTCTAGTGGTGAAAAAACTCAGCAAGCCATTCGTGACTACTTCCTTGGTCACATGGTTAGAAAAGAAAAAACCATTATCAATGCTAATGGTGAAAAAGTTAAATCCAATCTCTTGGAATATGACCAAAATGGTGACCTAGCTTTCCAAGAACATAGTCTCAATACTGCTGATGATGCTCCAGATCCAGAAACAATGGGTCCAGTCCGTCTCATCAGCTCTGCTGTCTATGATTTTGCCAAGCGCGCCCATCTTTATAGTCGTCGCCTCACTGCCGGCGAACTTGGCTCCGTTTTTGACGCCATTGTCAATGGCAGCTATGAATCAATTAAGCCCGTCCTTCCTAGCCAGCCCCCAGGTTATGACTCCAACATTCCTTATACCGATGAAAGCTCGCCCGAATACAAATATCAATCTGCAGTCAAAGCCCAACGGGCCTTCGGTGAAGCTGAGCCTTACTTAAAAAAATATCACCTCCAAATCAAAGAAGCTCTCTCGGGTTATAGCAAAGAAGAACAAGAGGCTTATCTCTGGGTGGCCAAAAACTTTGATTATGAAATCATGCAATATGGCCAAAAATCCCTGGCCTATACCAGAGAAGTTATGCAAACCCCAATGTTTTTTAATAACTCTGCCTTTGAAAAAAGAACTGATACTCCTGATGTTGTTTATGATGTCAATAAAAATAAAGAGGATGTTTCCCTTATTTGCGCCTTTATTGTCGGTTTGCCATATGGTAGTGACAATGAATTTGGTTTTCTTAAAAATAAAGTTAGCATCGCCGAATCAATTGATCGCGTTGGCGCCTCAATTAAAAACTCACTTCAATCACAAAAGAATCAGCTTAATGCTAAAATTGACCAATTGATTGATCAAATCAGCTTGGCAAAACAAGCTTATAAAAAAGGCGGCGACACTTTTTCTGATAAAATCAACAAAATGGTTGCAGAAAGAGATGCAATGTTAGACCAGCTAGATGATTTAGATAAAAAGCTTGTCGCCTTTGAGCAAAATAATCTAATTCAAGAAGCCAAAAACGAAGCTACTGCTTTTATTGACTCCGAATTTGACCACTTCAATTATTCAGACCGCGGCCGTATGCTTACTAGAGTCAAAGAATTAGCTGCTTACTTCATTTACTTAGGAGATATTTTTGCCGAATTTGTCGAATTTTACACCCCAGATGGGCAAAAAAGCACAATTTCCGAGCCCACCTCTGTTCCCAGATTGATTGGGGTTACCTTTGAGCCCCAGCACTGGCATCAAATTCTCCCCGATACTTCAGTTGTTTTATCTCAACACCCTGGCATCAAACAAAAAACCATCGATAGTTATTATAATAATCTAGTTGCTGGTGTCAATCAGATTGAAAGCAATGCTCTCACCTTTATTAATTCAGAAGAATATGACCGTAACAAAGTTGCTGCTGCCTTAGAAAAAATGGGCAGCGGTCTATCCATGCTTGGTGACTGGTGTAGCAGTGAAGGTTTTACTATCGAGGCTAAACAAGAATTAAAAGATAGTGGCATGACAGAAAATCAAATTTTTGATTATGAAAAAAAACTCCAAAAAGAGTGGCAAGAGCAATATCAGTATTTAATTGACCGCGCCTATGCCCAAATTAAATATTTTATCCTTATGGTTTATAATAACCTACCTATGACCACAATGTCTGGACAGGAAAATCTCTATGGTGCTAATATGGCCAGGCCACGCGTTGTTTATGACTATCAAGCCACCAAAAACAATTTGCAAATCGCAATAAATAAGGCATTTATGCCTCAGATAAAGGGCGCTAGAAACCATCCGGAATTAATTAATTTTAGTAATAAAGTTGCTCAGTACTCTAAAAATCCTAGTTATAGTGGAGAAACACTTAGATTTTCACAATACTGCAACAATCTTAGTATTATTAATGGCGAGCCAGTTTCGGGAAAAACCATTACCGATGTTTACAATCCTCTTTCCGCTATGCCTGGCTTACCAAAAACAAGCTAATTCAATTTTCTTAAACGATTTATTTTACTCCACTAAATTAATAACTAGCAATAGACTTTGTCCGCTTATCTCGGTAGTCTCTTTTCCAGGCCGCAAAATTTCCCCTGTATTTTTCTAACCAACGACTCGCCTTTTCATTCATTGCCGACTCTCTAGTTCCAGAGGGGGCAGCGGCATAAGCGTTAAAATCATCATCTGCTTTCGTCAGCATATCACTGTAAGTAATTGTCAAATCATCCGTCTCGGCATTTTGCACCAGTCCTCTGTCTTTTAGACTGTTAGAAATAATTTTTCTATAACCCCCTTTGTCTCGATTAGCACTTCTAGAGGCAGTTTTTTGAAATTTATTTTCTCTGGCTCTAATTTGATTCTCCAGCCGCTCTAAGTCCTCTTTCTCTTTTACAGTAAAATTGCTATATCCACCCTTTTTTTTATCTGTACTTACAGCTTTTGTCAATAGGTCTTCATATCTCTTAAGGTCTGTTTCATCAAGGTGTTGTTTACCCTTTTTTGCTAACTCCTTTTGTCTATCAAAAAAAGCTTTAGGGGTCAACTCAGCAGCTGATCTCTCCTTCTTATCAAGACCAGAATTCTTCAAAGCCGCTTTTGCTCTTCTTCTACCATCAATTCCCGCCGGTATAGCCGTCACCGCCCGCCCCCCCAACCCCTTCGCTGCCCCGCCTACCCCTTTTCCAATCGCTTTCGCCGGCCTCTTCACCAAAT
>CAYJFT010000050.1:0-6073 GCA_964369765.1 uncultured Pseudomonadales bacterium
AATCATCAGGGTGATAGCCAATAACCCAGCGCCTAGTAAGCGAAAAAAGACTTGCAACTTGACTCCGGCCAAAAAATAAAGCCCCAAGATAATGGAGACAATGACCAAAAGTGAGCCCAAATCTTGCTGTAAGAGCAAAACGACAATGGGCAGAATTAAATAAGAGAGAAAAATTTTCCAATCGGTGGTTTTATTAAAAAGATAAGCAAAAAAGATAATATAGCAAAATTTCATCACTTCGGCTACTTGGAAAGAAACGCCAAAAATAATTAGCCAGCGCCGGGCGCCATTAATAACTAAATCGCCCTCAATAATCCCGGGAATACCAGGAACAAAGCAAAGTACTCCTAGGGCTAGGGCTAGAAAATAAAAAAAATAAGGCAAAGAGAGATAAAAACGGACTTTGATAAAAGAAGCAATGATTAGGGCAATAATGCCAGCTGCCAAACCTATGCTTTGACCACGCAAAAAGTAAAAGGCAGTGCCATCTAAATCAAAAGATTCCAGAGCACTGCTCTCAAAAACAAAAAAAAGACCCAGTAGGCAAAGAATACCGGTGAAAATAAGCAAGAGAAGACGCTTGGTAACTAGGGTGCTCATGGGACTTTATAAAAAAGTAATCCAGACACCAAATAAAGTAAACATAATTTGGATAAGCCAAAATCTCTGGACAATTTTTGGCTCTTCCCAGCCTAATTTTTGCAACCATAAATGAATCGGGGCCGCGGGGAAAACCTTGCGGCCGGTGAGTTTTTTGGAAACTAGCTGAATTAGTGAGCTGGCAATTTCCAAAACAAAAATAAAGCCAATAATAATCAAAGCCAAAGGCTTGCCCAAAAGCAAACCAATCACGGCAAAAGTAGCCCCAAAAGAGAGGGCGCCAACATCGCCCAGGAAAAGCCGGGCAGGGAAAACATTAAAATAAATAAAGGCCATTAAACTACCAATAAAAAGGCCAATAAAAATGGATAAGGGGACGTCTAGAATAGAAAAACTAACAATCCACAGACCAATCATAGAAAAAAGTAATGAGCCACTGGCCAAGCCATCTAAGCCATCGGTGATATTAACGGCATTGGTAAAAGCAACAATAACAAAAGCAGCAAAGGGAATATACCACCAACCCATTTGCAAAGTGCCAATCAAAGGAATATGAATAAAAGAAATACCCAAAGAGAAATAAAGCGAGCAGGCAATAATCAGAGCCAAGAGAATTTGAATCAGGAGTTTGGCGCGCATTTTTAAACCAAAAAAGCCACTTTTTTTAAAGCCAAAAAACTTTTTGATATCATCATAAAGACCCAAAAGACCAAAGGAAATAAAGGTAAAAAGCAGTAAATTTACCTCTACATCGGGGTTTTTTAGATGATTGTAAGTAATGGGAATTTCAAAGAAATTTAGCAGAGGCAGGATAATAATAAAAAGTAAACTAACTATGCCAATAATTAACATCCCGCCACCTACTGGAGTACCGGCTTTGTGAGCATGGAAGCGATCAAAAATAGGGGTGGGTTTGCCAAAAGCATCAATGGTTTTTTGTTTGGCGCGTTTAAAATTGAGGCGATAAAGCAAGTCAATAAAGGGGATAATAGCAATTGCCGAGAGACAAAAAGAGAGAAAGAGGAGGCCAAGAGGCAAAATTGCTTGCATAATTAAATTCTCTCTATTTTAGCACCTAAATTGACTAATTGAGTGTCCAACTTTTGATAACCGCGGTCAATTTGTTCTAAATTAGAAAGGGTAGTAGGTGAGTCGGCAGTCAGGGCAGCCAAGATAAGAGTAGCGCCCTGGCGCAAATCGGTAACAGCGAATTTGCCGCCGTGAAACTGAGTGGGGCCGTGAATTTCTAAGCCATGAGGCATATCGGCGGCGGGTTCATCTAAATTAAAATTATAAAATTGGGCTGGATTACTCACCTGGGGTCTAAAAAGAGACATTTTGGCACCCATGGTGACTAGGGCGGGCAAGTATTGAAAACGATTGCTCATAATGGTTTCGTGAATGGTGCTAACACCATGAGCGTGAGCAATTAAAGTGGCCCAAAGTGGTTGCCAATCAGTCATAAAACCGGGGTGAATACCAGTGGTAAGATCGGTAGGCTGCAGGGGTCCCTGATAATAGAAGCGAATACCAGCGGGACTAATTTGGGCGGGGGCGCCAATCTGGACTAATTTATTTAAAAAGGCGCTTAAGTGGTCGGGATTGGCGCCCCGGACCAAAACGTCGCCGCGGGTAGCAATGGCGGCGCAAGCATAACTAACTGCTTCATTGCGATCACCCATAATGGTATAAGAAAAATCGGGGGGAGGAGTAAGATGGGGGATTGGCTGAATATAATAAGTGCGCGGAGCAGTTTGGGTGATATTGGCGCCGGCTTGATTAAGGAAATTGATTAAATCGTGAACCTCTGGTTCCTGGGCGGCGCTAGTGATAGTGCTAGACGAATCGGCTTGGACTGCGGCTAAAAGTAAGGTCTCGGTACCGGTATGTGAATTTTTAAAAAAAGTAAAATCGGCACCAGTAAAAGTCTGAGCGGGCAAAGTAGCAGAAATTTGCTTTGACTGAAGCTCAATTTGGGCGCCCAGAGCCTGCAAACCGGCAAAGTGGCGCTCTAAAGGGCGCTGACCAATTTGATCACCACCGGGAAAAGGGACGCTGGCGCGGGCAAATTTACCTAGTAAAACTGGGAGAAAGATAGTGGATAGACGCGAGGCTTGACCAAATTTTTGGTCAAGGTGAGCGCAGTGGAGGGAGCGGCCGTCTATTAGATAAGAATTGGGAGCAATAAGCTCTGCCTGGCCACCCAAACTACGGATAACCTGAGCAGTTAAAGTGACATCACTGATATCGGGCAGATTATGCAAAATGACTGGACCGTCTACTAGTAAGGCGGCAATCATAATTTTAAAAGAGGCATTTTTGGCCCCGCCCAGGGTAATTTGACCGTGCAAAGGCTGACCACCGTGAATAATTAATTTACTCATAAGAGAGGCTATTATACCATTTATATCTGATTTAATCAGGAAAGACTAATCTTGGGTGCTGGGGATGCCAAGAGAGAGTTTTTGATGAATTTCCTGAATTAAACCAGGTAAATCGGTAATAGTGAGCGACCACTGATAATTATTGGCATAACTGGCTGGTGACTCGCGGAGATTGGCGCTAACATCTGGGGGATTAATGGCTAAGCTGTGACTATGGAGAGTGAGAGGCTGGGAAAAGTCTAGGTAAAGCCGGGCCAGGGCTAAAAGCTCTACAAAAGGTAATTGCTGACTATAGCGCTGCCCATAAAAATTATAAAGCTGGCCCAAAAAAGTGAAATTGAGAGTGGAAAGCTCTGAGAGCAGACGGTCAAAAGTGGTTTGAGTGAGGGCATTTAAAAGAATTTGCTGGCGAGCGGAGCGAGCATAATCACTACCTTCACCATTGTCGCCGTGGCGAGAGCGAATATATTGCAGGGCTTGAGTGGAATCGAGGAAATTGGGACCAGCGGTAAAGGAAATAGTTTGATAAAGCAGGGCGGGATCGGTAACAGTGGTGACATCAACATCAGAGCGTGGATACTGATAATCAGTAAAAGAGTTGACAATATCAACCTCTACTCCACCGAGCAAATCAATATAAGCGGCAATATCGGCTAGGCCAACAACAAAAGTATAATCAATAGGTAAAGCAAAAAAACTAGAAAATTGAGCAGTGGTTTGTTCTATGGCGGTAATGGGATTGACCTGATAATTATTGGCATACAAAGAGTTAATTTTGCCACCGTAATCGGGTAAATAGATATCGCGGGGTAGCGAGAGAAGATTAATTGTAGCAGTGGGGACATCTAGGGTGGCTAAAATGATAGTATCGGTAAGGGGGTAATCTGCCTGACGGTATTCTAGAGTATCGGTGCCCAGGAGCAAAAAGGTAAGCTGACCGGAGCTGGTGGCTAGGGAGAAATCGGCGGAGTCATTATAAAGCTGCTGGATGTCGCTAATGGTGAGAGTGGTTTGCGAGACAAAGCGCTGATAAGTAAAGTAGCCTTGGACCAGAAGAAAAACTAGGGTGGCGGCCAAAAGCGCGGTAAAAGTGGGCCAAAAATAGCGGCGCCAATTAGGACATGCCATCATCATGATGATACCCCAAAAGGTGGAGTAAACCGTGTTCTAAATAAAACCAGAGTTGCTCATCAACTAGCTTGCCTTTTTTGCGGGCTTGTTCTACAGCCAAAGAAAAATTAATGGTGATATCGCCTAAATGCTTGGGTACACCCCGGGGCAGAGCAAAACCGTCTTCATGCTTGTCATACTGAGGGAAAGAAAGGACATCGGTGGTACCAGAGTGACCAACTTGTTTTTCATTGAGTTCTTTCATTTTGCGCGCGCCTACGATATGGACATCGACAATAGCATTGTCTAGATTATGAGACTGTAAAAAAGCGCTGGCGCGCGCGCGGAGCAATTTGCGATTGACCTGATAGCGCGAGCCAACATTAAAATTGATACTAAGCATAAAGTAAAGATTATTATAGCAGAAGTTTGCCAGTGCGAGCGAGGAAAATTGGAACAAGGGGGAAAAGAGAATTAAATCTTTGAACCAGAGAAATTATGATATAATATATCTTATCTTGATAAATCAAGGGTTCTATGATAGCCAAAAAAAATAAAGAGTGGAGGATGAAAATGAGGATTAAGGAAATTACGATGACAACTGAGGAATTGGCCCTGGCAGAAGAGGAATTGAAAAAGCTAGAAATGCTGATTTTAGGCGACAAATTACAAGCTTTGAATCTGGCGAGCTTGCTGGGACAGGAGCAGGAGCTTTTTAAGCAATGGGAAAAATGTTTTAACAAAAGTCAGGAAAACTATTTAGCTTGTCTTGTAAATCAGCAAAAGGAAACGGCGGAGTTTGTGCAAAAACATAATTCTTGGTTAAAAGAGAATTGGGCTGCTCAATTTGAACAAACAGTTTGTATGGCAGTAACCCTACTGATGTGGAACAATAGTCAATGCTTATGCTTTGACGAATTGCAAAGCAGGCGGTTGAAAAATGCCAAAGACAAGTTTTTTAAGGTAAATTGTTTTGGTGTAATAAAAATTCAGCTGCCGCGAATGGAAGATAATATGGAGCAAAACAGCGAAGGAAATGTCATAAGAGGTTTTTTTGGTAAAGAATAGAAAGATGCCCAGGGCTGTGGTCCTGGGTTTTTTACGGCTAGAGGGCGGTTGGGCCTAATCCAGGTGTATAATAGCTTATCTTGATAAATCGCTCTTTAATTTAGAAAAAATTTAATTGATGGAGGAAATCGTAATGTGGCGAGGAACTAGAAACAAAGGTTTTGTAACTTATGGCAGGCCAAGGAAAATTTTTTTGGCCAATTTAACTTGGATGTTTTTGATCAGCAAATTCTTGGGAGTGGGGCTATTAATTGCAGGCATGCTGGGGAATTTTGGACCGTGGTTTTTTATTATCACCCTGTTGGGGGCAGCATTACTAAATCTGCCACTAACTATTTATAGCTTGATAAAGCTGGGAACAAACAAGGTTTATTTATTTCGTGATAATTGTTGTCAGAGAATTATTCTGGTAAGCATGGTCTTGACAATGTGGTTATGGTCTGGGACATTGCTGTGGTGGGTGGCAGTGATTAGTGTGTTGACCGAGGTGTTGATAACAATAGCGGAAATTCATAATTATCGGAAATATACTCTAGCGATCATTGATGTGCAGGGGCTAATGGCACAGAAAGCTTGGTGTACTATGTTGATTTTCTTTTTGGCAGGAAAGATTTTTATCAGAGAAATAGTAATGGTGACAGCAGAGGAGCTTACTTCTAGAGCAGTGTTCTTTTTACCAATGTTGCAAATTACCTTTTTACTGATGACGCTTCTTACATTTTGGTACAATGGCAAAAATTGGCCAGAGCAGAGGGCAAAGCGGGAGAGACAAATAACATTTGGCATTACAGGGAAGATTAAATTAATAAATGATTGATTAAGATAGGAGGGTGATACCCGGTGTGGAAATGCGCCGGGTTTTTTTGTGGGTTAGCCGAGTTCGCTAGAGGCAGTTGGCGGGGGGATTTTTT
>CAYJFT010000051.1:0-2562 GCA_964369765.1 uncultured Pseudomonadales bacterium
TTTCTTTTTCATCTATTATATAATGATTTTATGCTTAAACAAAACAAAACCTTGCCAGATATCCTCATGGAAATGGGCAAACTCGATCAAAACCAAGTTAATACCATTTTGGCCAAACAAGTCCAAGACGGCGGCAGTTTAGAAGACATCATCCTGGAGCTGGGCCTTGTTGATCAAGACACTCTCCTTTCTGCCCTCTCTTCCCTTAATCACATCCCTATTGTTAGCCTGCGCAATATTGGTTCCTCACCCGATTCCCTCTCTCTGGTTGATCAAGACTTGGCCCGCCGCTACAAACTTTTCCCTTTTGCTTTGGACGCGCCCAATAATCGTCTCCTTGTTGCTATGGAAAACCCCTTGGACCTGGGTGCTATTCAATTTGTGGCCCAAAAAACCGGCCGCCAGGTAGTCCCTCATTATGCCCGCAAAGACGAAGTGGCCGAGTTCATTGAAACCGCCTATAGCAATTCTCTTTCCCAGGAAGTCACCGAGGCCCTAGAAGACACCGACACCGTAGTCAAAGCCAAATCCGTGCAAAATTTCTCCGAGCTGGTTAATACCGGTATTATTAAACAAGCCCCGATTGCCAAAATTGTTGAGCAAATCTTGGGTTTTGCTGTTGGTTCTAGTGCTTCCGATGTCCATATTGAACCCCAGGCCAATCGCATCCGCGTTCGCTATCGTATTGATGGCATCCTCCAAGAAAAACTAGTTTTGCCTCGCTCTGTCGCTGACTCCCTTATCTCGCGCATCAAAATTCTCTCTCGCTTAAAAATCGACGAAAAACGCCTCCCCCAAGACGGCCGCTTTGGCTTTAGCTCTGACCGCGGCGATGTAGACCTGCGTATTTCCACCCTCCCTACCGTCCACGGCGAAAAAATCGTCATCCGGCTCCTGCGCAAACAAGAAAAAATCGCCAGTCTAGAAGACTTAGGTATGTCTGGTTTGGCCCTAGAGCGTTTCTTGGAAGTCATCAAAATCCCCCAGGGCATTATCCTGGTTACCGGTCCCACTGGTAGTGGTAAAACCACCACTCTTTATTCGGCCCTGAATATTGTTAATAAAACTCAAGTCAATATTTTAACTGTCGAGGACCCGGTAGAATACGAAATGCCCGGCATTAGTCAAGTTCAGGTCAATAATCAAGCTGGTCTCACTTTTGCCGGTGTCCTGCGCTCTTTCCTGCGCCAAGACCCTGATATTATGATGGTTGGCGAAATTCGTGATCAAGAAACCGCTGGTCTGGCTGTCCAGGCCTCGCTCACCGGTCACTTGGTTTTCTCTACCCTGCACACCAATTCTTCTTCTGGGGCAATTCCTCGTTTAGTAGATATGGGCATCGAGCCTTTCTTGCTTTCCTCCTCTATCAACTTGGTCATGGCCCAGCGGGTCATGCGCCGCTTAAACCCCGAATTTAGCGAAGAATATCAGCCCACTCAGGCTGAAATAGATGAACTTCGCGCTGTCCTGGGCACCCACTTTGATGACTTCCTCACTCAAAACAACTTAACTCTAGAAACCTTGCGTTTGCGGCGGCCCAAAACTGGCGCCGCCCCCACCGATGCCTACAAAGGCCGGGTGGCTATCTTCGAGGTCATGCTCATTGACGAAGAAATGCGCGAGCTTATTATTAAAAACACCACCGCTCTGGATTTAGAAGCCAAAGCTTTGGAAAAAGGCATGCTTTTGATGAAACAAGATGGTTATATCAAAGTCTTACAAGGCATCTCTACTCTAGAAGAAGTGCTCCGGGTGGCCGATACTTAATTATGATTTCAACTTTATGCAAATCGCCCTAGTAAAATTAGCAAAAAAGGTATAAAATAGACATATGAACATACACGACATTTTAGACTTACTCATTCAACATCAGGGATCCGATATTCATCTTATCCCCGATCTCCCCCCGGTTTTGCGGGTTGACGGTGAGCTCCGTCCTGTGCCCGGCATTGGCGCTATTGGCGCCGCCGAAATGGACTTGCTCCTTGATCCTCTCATGCGCCCCGAGCAAAAAGAATTTTTTGCCAAAAATAAAGAAATCGATTTCTCTTATCAGCATCACGATCGCGGCCGCTTCCGTATCAATGTTTACACCGCCAAAGGCAAAAAGGCCGCTGCCCTGCGCTTGATCCCGGTCAAAATCAAAACTATTGAAGAATTAGGCTTGCCCAAAGTCTTTGATAGCCTAACCAAAAAGAAACAAGGCTTAGTTTTGGTCACCGGTCCCACCGGCGAGGGTAAATCTACTTCTCTGGCCGCCGCTATTGACCGCATCAATGCCACCCGCAATGAGCATATTCTCACTGTAGAGGACCCCATTGAATTTGTTTACGAGCCCAAAATGAGCATTATTTCTCAGCGCGAGCTTGTCCAAGACACTCACAGCTGGAGCAACGCCCTCCGTAGCGCCCTGCGCGAAGACCCCGATATCGTTTTGGTTGGCGAGCTGCGCGATTATGAAACTATCGCCGCCGCCCTCACTGTGGCCGAAACCGGCCATCTGGTTTTTGGCACCCTGCACACCGCTACCGCTGCTCAGACTATAGACCGGATTATCGATGT
>CAYJFT010000051.1:2572-2949 GCA_964369765.1 uncultured Pseudomonadales bacterium
CGCAGGTGCGCCAGCAATTAGCCTCTACCCTAGAAGCAGTTATCTCCCAACGCCTCCTCAAAAAAGTCGGCGGCGGCCGTGTTGCCGCCTTCGAGGTCATGGTTGTCAACTCTGCCATTCGCAATCTCATCCGCGAGGCCAAAACCTATCAGATTGACAATATTCTCCAAACCACCGCCGATCTGGGTAATATGCTTATTGAAAACTCTCTGATGTCCCTGCTCCGCCAAAACCTTATCACTCAGGAAGACGCTCTCATCCGTGCCTTTCGCCCCGAGCAAATGGAAAGGCTTTTGGGCCGCTACCCCGGGGGGCGGGGGCCCCCCCCCCCCGCCCCCGCGGCGGGGCGTAAAAATGATAAAAAAAATATAAAAAAA
>CAYJFT010000051.1:2959-4683 GCA_964369765.1 uncultured Pseudomonadales bacterium
ACCCCCCCCAGCCCCTCAGCTTATTAGTCAATAAAATTACAAAATAAAATAGAAAATAAAATAGAATACAAAATAGAAATTATTTATGCCATTTTTTAGCTACAAAGCCCGCGGTGCCGACCGCAAAGAAGTCAAAGGTAGGGTAGAAGCCGTTTCCGCCGAAAAAGCTGCCCAAACTCTGCAAGAGCGCGGTCTTTTGGTTATCTCTCTTACCCCCATTACCGAAGGCGGCTCGGGTTTTTTGCAAACCGAGCGCAAAATGTCTTTTAATGACGTGGTTATTTTCACCCGTCAGTTGGCCTCCATGATCGAGGCCGGTCTCACTCTCACCAATTCTATTTCCCTCTTGATTCAGCAGGCCTCCCCCGCAGTCAAAAATGTCCTTAGTCAGATTCTCAATGATTTAGAAGGCGGCTCTTCTTTTCACGCTGCCCTCCAGAAACACCCCAAAGTCTTTTCCAAAACTTACACCTATTTGGTTTCTGCCGGTGAATCTTCTGGCTCGCTAGACCAAGTCCTACTCCGTCTGGCCGATACCATGGAAGAGCAAAAAGAATTCCGTGGCAAAATCGTTGGTGCCCTGGTTTACCCCGCTGTGGTGGTGGTGGTGATGATCGCTGTTTTTGTCATTATGATGGTGGCCGTTATCCCCCGCCTGCTAGAAGTCTTTACCGAATTTGGCGCCGAGCTCCCCTGGCCCACCCTGGTTCTAATTGCCATTTCTAATTTCTTTGTTAATTTCTGGTGGCTCTTGATTCTTATCATCGGCGCCCTTTATCTGGGCTTTTGGTGGTGGTATCGCCAGGCCGATTCCAAACGCATTGTCGATCGCCTCTTTTTCAAAATCCCCATTATTGGTAATCTGCGCCTGAAAACCATGCTCACCAATTTTAATCAAACCCTGGCTATGCTTATTAAATCCGGTGTCCCCCTAGTTGATTCTCTTAATTTGGCCACCGAAACCATCAGTAGTATTATTTACCGCGAGCGCTTTGCCACTGCCCGTGACAAGGTGGAAAAAGGCGCTTCTTTTGGCGAGGCCATCGCAATTTATGAAGAACTCCCGCCTATTATGCCCCAGATGATTCAAGTTGGTGAAGAAACTGGTAAGCTCGATGACATGCTCTCGCGCCTGGGCCGTTATTTCAAAGCCGAAGCCACCCGTGCTGTCGCTGCTCTGATCGCCGCTTTTGAACCCGCTCTGATGATTCTCCTGGGTATCGCTGTCGGCTTCCTGGTCATCGCGGTCATTATGCCTATTTATGACCTCACTGGGCAGATCGCCTAAAAAAACTTCCTCGGCAAAAATTAAGCCAGCAATTAGAAAAATATAGAAATTATAGAAAGCAAATATGGCTAATAAAAAATCTCCAGCAAGACAATTTAACCCTTTGGTGCTTATTTTGCTTATCATTATTGCCGCCTTATTAGCTATTATTTGTGCTTTGCTTTTCACTCCTTCTCCTTCTCCTACTCCCTCTCCTTCTCCTGCCTCTTCTCCCTCTTCCTCTGCTCCTAGCGCGCCAGAAACTTCTGCCGCTTTTCCTGATAACTCGCTCTCGCGCCAAAACTGCCAGGGCTATGGCGGCGTTTTCGACGGTCAATACAATGAATGTTTCAATATTGATGCTGATACCTGCACTCTGATGGGTGGGACTTTTGAAACCTGCGCCTCGGCCTGCCGTCACCATGACGATCCCAATGGCCCTTGTACCCGCCAATGC
>CAYJFT010000051.1:4693-6011 GCA_964369765.1 uncultured Pseudomonadales bacterium
CTTTAAACTTTAAAAAACACCCGCGCCTCCGGCGCGGGTTTCTTGTCCCTTTTTCTCCTCCCTCTTTTACAATTCCATCATTAGTACTTCATCTTGACCCAAACGCAAATACTTTGTCCAGCTTGGGTCCAAGTCATCACCATCGCTCCGATCCTCAAATTCACTTTTGTTCTTTCGCAAATCACCATAGATGAATAGACTAGTTTTCTCATCAATTTCTACTCCATCCATATACTCGGCGCTGTTGTTAATCGTCGAAATCACTTTATCGCCTTCTTCGATACTTAGAAAAGCTCTATGATTTAGCTGAAACGGCTCTTTGCTTTGGGGCTTAAACATCCCATAGCCCATCAAATTTGTCTTCCCGATTTTATAATAGCCCTGGATAAACTTCCCACCATTTTCCTGGCAGAAATTCTCAATTTTTCCTAGCCAAGATTTTGTATCTAGCTCCAATTTATCAAATAGTAGCCAATCAAGCCAACCCATCAGATAATAAATTTCCCGTTCTTTGCCCTTTGCAGTTTTCACCTGCATTATTTTTTGCCAAAACTCAGTTAAATTTTGATAGCTTTCTTCTCTCCAGCGATATAATGTCTCCGGCTCATCCCGGAGTAGGGTAGAGAGAAAGAACAGTGCCCCGCCGTTTTCAGGTAAAAATTCCTCTTCCAGATCACGGAAAACAATCTCCTCCACTTTCTCTCGCCTGATTTTATATTCCAAGATCAAAAGGTTAATTAAACTTCTTATTTTTTCCTTATCACGCACTTTCTCTCCCCGTGCCTCCAGAAAATAATTTTCCATACCTGCAAAACCAGGAATACCACAGCAATTTCCCGCCAAAACCACCGATTTGGGGTCTTGAATCTTGATATGCTCGATTATTTCCTTTTGACTACCTGGATTACCAACTAGTCCTGTTGTTATCAAGCTTAGCTTATTGCCTGTTGTCCCACTTCTGCTACCACAACCACAATTACCCATCTTCTTTACCTCCATTTTTTTTGAAATTGTAAATTTTATAGAACAAACCATATTATACTCGCTCTTTTTGTAAAAAAGCCCTTTATTTCCCCATTTTTTCTTTTGCTCATTCATTTTCTCACCTTTTCCCCTTAATTTCCTCTCCGGCGCCCAAAAAATTTTAAACCCTCACTTTTGCAAAAAACCCTTTATAATTAGACCATATGCTTACCCTCATTTATCTTCTCCTCGCCCTCACTATTTTCCTCCTTGGCGCCGCTTTCGCCAGTTTTTACGGCGTCCTTTCCTATCGCCTCCCCCGGGGCCAAGACTGGATTCGCCTGCCCTCGCATTG
>CAYJFT010000052.1:0-5764 GCA_964369765.1 uncultured Pseudomonadales bacterium
TCTGTTTACTACCCTCAAAGACTTGTAAAAAACTCTCCATATCCCACTTATTCACCTCACCAATTAGCTCTTTTGAACATTTCACTATAGCAGCTAAGTCCAATTTCTTACGCAGCTCCTGCAAATAAATTGTTTTTTCTTTTAACATTTTCAGCCGGTTCACACTCATTAAATTGACTCCATCAAAAGCACCATTTTGATCAATTCTTATAAAACAGAAATATTCTTTAGCCACACCTAAAATTATACCAACATCATAATGAGCAATATTTTCTGACCAGTGCACCTGCACCAATTCTTTGCTCGCTACCAAAGTTTGTATTTTTTCTTCTAATATTTTCATGATAATTGATATTATATATGCTAAAAACAAAAAGAGGTTAGCTTTTTTTTAATTACGTGTAATTACACGGAATTAAAAAATAAGTTTATTACCCAAATAAAATCATACTTTCATATTACAACATCTAGCCCAATTTACCACCAAAGCAGAATAGCATACATTTTAGCTTTTGATGTCAATCATAAAACTTTTCAAAAGAAAAGGAAAAATTAATTTATTAAGCGACTTTTCTCTCAAAATCCCCCACAAATTAACTTTGACTTTCACGGGTAGTCAATTGTTCGCAATGACAAGCCTACTAGGCTTTTGATCATGAATTAATTATAGCATCAAAAAAAACAAAAGTATGTAGTTTAATTTATTAAATAATTATTCATAAAAATTGTTTTTTGTCTCTACACAAATATAGCTTGGCTTACTCAGAAATTATCTGTGTTCTCAATTTTTTTGCTTCATTTTCAAAAAACTTCTATTTTGTTTCTGTCAACTTCTTCCAATAAGATTGGATCGTCTAATTTTTCCTTTACCAAACACAGATTATTTGCTAACTGCAAGTAATCGATTGGGAAATCAAATTTAAACCTGGCTTTTTTATCAAATCAGCCAACCGTAAATCGTATTTATGAACCATCATATTTAGCTACTCCCAACTTCTGTTTCACTCCACTCAAAAACTCAAAAATACCCTCAGTATCATTCTCTCTCATGCAAAAAAAATCAAGGTCTTCAGAAAGACGATGACCCAAATAAAATTCAGCTAATGCCGTCCCGCCAGAAAAAATAAAAGCTCTCTGAGTCTTATCTCGCTCTCAAAAAAATCCAGAAATTCCTTCTGTTTTTTAGTTATTATGCTTTTCATCATCTAGCAAAAACTTCAGAGTTTCTCTCATCCTCTCATCAATTTACAATTGGGGCAAATATTTTTTCAACTCCTTAGCAGGTAATTTCTCTCCATCTAAGCCATAATTAATCATTTGCTCTAATTTCCAAATTATCAAAGCTTGGGGATTATTTTTAAGTCTATTAGTGTCAGTGGACCAATTATACATATTGATATTATACCACAAAGAAAAAGTATATTTTCCCCTATCTATCAACCTCAATCTCCTCAAATACGGTTTTGTCTCAAACAATTTGCCATCATTTACACATTTAAAACACCCAATGCGTTTTTTGTTTCCAAAATAGCAAATTCAACAATTCAAACAGCTTTTTTGTCTTCGCTTTTGTATAATATCAACAAAAGGATTTTTCATAATCCCAAAGAAGAAATAGGCTGCAACTTATTCTCATACAATTTATATAAATTAAAAAAAGGAAAATAACAATGGAATGGAAAAAACTATACAATATTGCCAAAGAAAAGCAAAATCCCAGACAGATTTCATCTTTTATTGAAGCAGGGAGTGTTTCTTCGGCTATTCTTACAAAATCAGGCAATGTATATACTGGGGTATGCATTGACACAGCTTGCTCACTAGGTATGTGTGCTGAGCGCAATGCCATTGCCAATATGATCACCAATAGCGACAATGAAATTGTCAAATTAATTTGTATTACATCAGATGGTAAAGTTGGATCTCCCTGTGGCGCCTGCCGAGAATATCTTATGCAATTACATAAAAATAGTCAGAATATTGAAATTCTTGTAGATTTAGATACCCAAAGTACAGTTAAGCTAGGCGAATTAATACCTGATTGGTGGGGCCAAAATCGATTTAATTAGGCAAGAGCAACAAAACCTAGACAAAATGATTTTTTACGCTAAAATAGAGATATTGTACAAAGCAGTTTTTTAGTAAAGGTTTTATGTTGCCAAATCAAAATCGCGCCACTTTCTGGGTTTTACTCCTGGTTTTTTTGGTGGTAGTCGGGGCTTTAATCTACTTTTTTTATCGCACTCAACCAGGTTATTTTCAAAATTTATGGGCAAATATCTGGAATAGTCTTCCTTTTAATTAAAAATTGGCTTAATTCAAAAAATCAGCGTTTTTCTTTACAAAATCAAGACTTTGTAGTAGAATGATTCGTTTTGTTACTTTTTGAGGTCATAAGCGACCAAAAATAAGTCACAGTTCTAAAATAAGTAAACACCCAAACTCAATTCCACAATAATCAAAGGAGGTGAAAAATGTGGAAACTCAAATCAATCAAGAAATAAACAGGCAAGCATTAACAATCGTTAATTATCTCAAACTCCCTAGTCAGCCAAAACTCTTCTTTAATATCTTTGGCACTGCTTTTGCGGGCAAATCAACTCTAACGAAACAATTGAAAGAAATTTTCCAAAATTTGGACATTAATGTTGGGGAAATTGACGGTGGAGACATTATTCGTCGTCGTAAAAAAACCGGCAAATTTACCGAAAATGGTGACCTTGCTCCCACTGATATTTTTATGACTGTAGTCATGCCAGAAGCCGAAAAAGAAATTGTTAATAATCAATTAATTTTTTCCACTGGCACTGGCAGGACAAAAGAAGAAGCGCAAATTCTTTTGAATTTTGCCCAAAAACATTGCACTCTTTGTCTTGGTTTTTTATTGGAAATCAGTGAGGAAGAAGCCTATTGCCGCTTAAAAAAGAGACAGTTGCAGGAAAGCAGAACAGATGACAATGAAACAGCCTTGGCCCATCGCATTCAAGTCTTTAGCCAAATTCTCACCGAAGTAAAACCTGTTTATCCGAAAATGCCCAAAATTGACGGTGAAAGAAGTATCCCTGATTGCACTTTGGACATCCTAGAAAAAATCAGCTCTCAATTAAATTTACTGGTGCTTACAAACAATAACCCCGCTTAAATGCGGGGTTTATTTTTATCTTGATTATTATCAAGAGAATAAATCACCTGGGGAATTTGCCCAAGCAATTTAATCAATTGCTCAATTTCCTCACCACTGTTATAATGGGCCAGAGAAATCCGCACACTCCCTCCCTCTATCTGCAAAAGCTGATGCAGGGGCTCTGCGCAATGCCAACCCTGACGGGCAATTATCCCTTTGGTTTGTAAATAAGCCATCACATCTACCCCCGCAAAACCACGATAAATAAAGCTCACCAAATGACCCCGCAGCAATTTTTCTCCACCTAATAACTCTATTCCGGGAATTTTACCCAATTGTAAACACAAATAGTCACTTAAATCCTGCAAATACTCTCGCTTCTTTTCCCCCTCTTCTTCTAACCACTGGCAAGCCTGCGCCCACCCCACCACCCCCACGCTATCGCTTACCCCAGCGCGCCACTTTTGCTTAAGACTCCCCGCCAACTCCATTTCACTTTGCCCAGACAAACTTTTAAGCATCCCCCCGCCATAAAAAACTGGCGCCAACTGACCACCCCCGCTACTTGCTCCCGCTTGCAAAAATTCTTTTTTAAAAATCACCCCCGCTATCGCTGGTCCATACATTTTGTGTCCTGAGATCACTAGGGCTGTAGCAGCCAGTTTAGACCACCTAATCCGCTCATCCAATCCTGCGGCCGCCCCATCTAAACAAATCAAAATCTCTCTTTGCTCACCGGCAGCTCGTCTACGTAAATTTTCTTTATTAATCAGCGCCAAAATTTTCTCTACATTTCCCTTATCCCCCAAAACATTGCTCACTAGCGGCAAAGCCATTACCCGGACTTTTTCTCTCTTTAAAACTGCCGCCAATTTTTTCTCCATTATCTCTCCCTTTTCATCAGCCTCTAACCACAAAATTTGCCCCGGAGCTTTTACCAACCAAGGAGCCAAATTACTATGATGATTAATAGGGGAGAGGAGAATTTTTTCATCCGTAGCCAAATCACGAGTAAAAATTTCCGCCACCATATTCAAAGCTACTGTAGCACTGGCGCAAAAAACCAGTTCCTCTGATCGCGCTCCAAAGTAAGCCGCCACGGTTTTTTGCGCCAGTTCATATTCAGTTTCTGCCGCTACCACCAAATCACCACCAGAACGCCCTAATGCTACCACGCCATTTTCCCATAACTCTACCATGCGCCTAATAACTGCATTTGGCTTTTGGGTAGTAGCAGCATTATCAAAAAAAATTACTCCTACCTTTGCCTGTTTCACTATCGCCGAAAACTCCCCCTGCCACGGACTCTCTACCCCCCATTTCTCCAAAAAATTCACTTTTTCACTCATTAGAATTGACGCAAAAAGTCCAAATTGCCATTGTAAAAATTGCGAATATCATCAATATTTAAACCCGGTTGCAAAGTATAAGTCCGCTCTATCCCCCAACCAAAAGCAAAGCCGCTATATTCATCTGCATCTATCCCTGCTGCCTGCAAAACATTGGGATGAACCATTCCTGCTCCACCCACTTCATGCCAGCCAGACTTACAAAACCGACACTTTTCCCCAGCCGCATTTTTACCCGTCCCCTCACATAAATGGCAAGAAAAATCAATTTCAAAACTGGGCTCTGTAAACTGAAAATGAAACGGTCTAATCCGGCTTTTGGTTCCCGGACCATAAAATTCTCTGGCAAAATAATCCAAAACACCTTTTAGGTGAGCAATACTCACCCCACTATCAATCATTAAGCCCTCGAACTGATGAAACATTTGAGTATGGGTAGCATCTTGCTGCCGCCGGTAACAACGCCCAATATTAATCATTCTAATTGGTGGCTTTTGTCTAGCCATTTCATGCACCTGACCATTACTGGTATGCGGAGTTAAAATCCATTTTTTTAATTTTTCCCCCACCACTTTCACTTCATCCCCCACCAAACTCGCCCCGCTCACAAAAAAAGTTTCCCATTCATCACGAGCTGGGTGATTGGCCTCCATATTTAATTTGGTAAAAGCATTTTCATCTAAATCTAACTCTGGATGGCGCACTCGCACAAAGCCCAAATTGGCAAAAATTCGGGCAATTTTTTCACTAGCTAGGGTCATAGGATGTAAATGTCCCATTTTTTCCTTACCCAAAGCAGGTAATGTCCAGTCAAAATCAGGTCCCGCTCCAGCATTCTTGACACCCCCAACCAAATCCATCCCTGCCGCTCCCATTTTCTCCTGAGCCATAGCCTCCAAGGCTTTTTTCAATTGATTTAGCTTTTCGCCCGCCATTTTTTTATCATCTACTGCCCTTAAATAAGTAGAAACTTCTCGCAGCAAGCCTTTTTTTCCCAAAAACTTCCCCCACCACTGCGGACCAGCAATCTCAGTCTCTGCTGCCTTTAAAACTGCCACAATTTTTTCTTCAAATTCTTTTATTTGCATCTGACCATTATTATACCTCATATCATCCTGCTTTTTTCACTATATTTATTTCTCTATTTGCTTTCTCTATTTACTTTATGCTATAATTATTCCATTAATTTATCAATTAGATTATTTATTGCAGAAAGGCATTTATGAATCAAAATTTAGACCAAAACTCATCACTTACCCCTCCCACTCCTAATGCCCCCACCTCTTTTACC
>CAYJFT010000053.1:0-1948 GCA_964369765.1 uncultured Pseudomonadales bacterium
CTCAAGCCTTCATCAAAGCTTTTTTTTGCGCTATAAACTCACTCTGGCTAATCACCCCTTTTTCTTTTAGCGCCCACAATTTATCTAACTCATCGGCCACGCTCAAGTACTTACTATCCGCTTTTACCGATTTTTCTCGGTACTCACTCACTTTGTCTCCCACCAAATTAGTAAAGTTACGCAGTTCTCTCTTGTATATCCACCCAAAACGATGATCCTCACCCTGATCATCAATAATTAAGCGCCCAAAAAAGAGGCCCATTTCATAGCGAACATTGGCTACCTGCATATAAGAAATTTCTTTATTGGCTGCTCCGTAAAATGCCCGCCGATCCAAAATAAACAACCGTTTATCCGTTGCCACTACCAAAACAATTGTCCCCTCTGGCGTAAACCCCCGCACCATCGCCACAATTACTTCTCCCGGGTCCCCCTTATTCTTTAAATCCTGCAATTCTTTGCGCGCCCTTCCCGCCTACTCTATTATAGCCTATTTTTTCTTTTTCGTGTTATAATTTATCCAACTTATGGTTTAGCGGTATCAGATTCACTCGCGAGTCTTCTCTCCTCCAAACCTCTCAATTGTTCTTTGACAAACAACTCTAACATCTTTCTTAAATTACCAAAGGAGGTATTAAGCTATGTACACCTTACAACTCATCCAAAGTTTTCTCAAAAACCTCTTGCATAGTTTTTTAGTTACTCTCTGTATCGGCCTCTTTTTGTTCATCATTTTCCCCGTTTCCTGGCAACCCACGGTGATACTTTTGATTATAATCGCCACTCTTTTTTTTAGCCTCATTCTCACCAGACACGAACATCTAGAGCTCCGGGACCAGCTCAATCAATCAATTAATAATTACTATCAGTCCTACAAATCAGACCTTGCCAAACGTTGTTAGTCACAGTCAAAAAAATAACCCCGGCTTTAGCCGGGGTTTTTTACCGCACCCCCCCCTACTCCCCCCTCTCATACAGCGGCGCCCGCTTTTTCTCCCAAATCTTTTCCCGGCGCACCAAAAACTTAGCATCCTCACTATTTTCCAATAATCCCTCCACTATGCCTTCCAAAAAAGGCCCGCCTTTTAGCAAAATCACTTCATTGCCAGTAATTTGCTCCCGTAGCGCCGCCAAAGCTTCCCCTGGCGTCCCGTACCGCTCTATTTCCCGCCCTGCCATTGCATTGCGCTCCAAAACCTGCCCCACCAATTCCCCCGCCTGCTTATTAGCCAAAACAAATTTTTTTACCGAGCGCATCATCGCCATCATCATTGCTACACTCTCATGCTCCACTCCACTCTCACCCCCCTGCTCCAACATTTCCCCAAAAACCACCCATTTACTCCGCCCGGGCACTGGATAATTTTCAAAAAGTTGCAACATTGCCTGTACCGAGCCCAAATTAGCATTATAAGTAGAATCAATCAAAATACTCCCCTTTATCCCCCGCAAAACACTATTTCTCCCCGCTTCTAGCTCCAAACCAGCATAACTCTCATCCAAGCGCAAATGCAATTCTTTGACAATTATTGCCGTCATTGTCAGGCCCAACCACACTTCTCTGGGCATTAAGGCCGGCAAAAGATAATCTTTATCTTCTATTTCAAACCGCGTCCCTGCACTAGTAATTTCATAACTAAGCAAATAATCTTGCTCTTCTAATAATTCCGCTCGCTCACTTAGACCCGCCACTTCTATGGCCGCTACCAAATCCGCATTATCCCCATTAATCAAAATACGCTCGCTATAACGACCAAATTCAGCAAATTCCTGACCAATCGCATCTATTACCTCATAAACTTTACCCTTTTTCACCAAACTCTCAAAATTCGCCGCATGAGTTTTAAAAACATTAGTGATTAATACCGTTTCTGGCCGCAATAATTTTGCTGTAAAAATCCCTTCCCCCGGTCTGTCTGCATCCGCCTCTCCTATATAAGTTTTGGGG
>CAYJFT010000053.1:1975-5366 GCA_964369765.1 uncultured Pseudomonadales bacterium
AAAAACGATAACTAGATCGGCTCAGGCCCAATATATGAAAAGGTATCCCTATCGCAGAATTTGCCCTCTCAGCAAATTCCGCCTGCTCCCCCAATTGTGCTCGCAATAACTGAAAAACCGTTGTTTTTCCCGCCGAACCAGTCACCACAATAATCCGTGGCTGCCAGCGCCGCAAAACTATTCGCGCAAAAAAACCAAAATACCCCGCTACTACAAAATAAAAAGTTTTTTTGAAATTTTCCCACATTCTCTTATTATAAGCGACTTTTTCTCTCTACCTGGCCCACTTTTAATAAATCTCTAGCGTTTGTAAGACATCAATTGTCGCTATCCCCTCATAATAAGCATATTCACTGGGGTCTTCTGCCCGCACTATCACCTGAATTTGCAAATATTCATCCCCCGCTCCCACATTTTTACGCAAGAAATAGTAGAAAATCTGATCAGTAATAATCTCCAAACCCTCTTCTTCTCTCTCCTCTAGCTCATCTTCTGTATAATTTGGCGGCATAGCCACAAAAGAATAGCCATAAACATCACCCAAAAAAGAGCCTTCATCTCGCCAACCATTCTGACTAATTGCTTTGTTTAGGTCAAAATAACTTTCCCCTGTTTTTTCCAACCAAGTTTCTTCGGCAATCGCCAAAACTGTTTCGCCCTGGGCATTTTTCTCTTCTATTATCATCTCAAAACCCTCTGTTACCTCATCCTCTTGATCCATAATTCCATAAGTTAGGCGAATTACCCCATCTGCACCCACTCTGGTCCGCAAACCTTCAAAATCCTGATAAAAAGAAAACTTTCCCCCCGAATCCACATAAACCGGCAAACTTTCTTGCAAAAGCTGCATTTCTACCGCTCTGTCCAGCTCCCGCTCCGACTGTTCCAATTGCTCTCCCAATAAATTAATTTCTTCATTTTTGACCGCCAGATTAACAATTGATTGTTGATAAAACCAAGCAAAAATACCCCCCATAATCAAAATTATCGCCGCCAAACCACCAATTAGTAAAAAATTCAGTTTTTTTATTTGCTGCCGCTCTTTTTTTTCTGCTACAATTTTTTGCTCTACTACCCCGCCCACCTCTGGCTTTATTTCCATCCCCGCCATTTCTGGCAATTCAGGCGTTGCCGCTACCAAATTAGCTTGTTCTGTTTTATTTTGTACTAGCGGTGGCTGAGGTGGATTCATTTTCTTCTCTTTCTCTTTTCTTCAATTATCATTATAACAAATCTGCCATACTTTTCCAAGTCGCTTTTTTCTCTTGACTAGTTTTTTTTGCCCACTGGCTTTTCTTTACCAATTTCTCTCTCTCCTCTTTTTCCTCTAATTCTTCTAGGCCCTGATAAACCAACATCCGGGCCATACTAGCCACACTCAAACCATGCTCATCAGCCACTGCTGCCAGCTTATTAGCAAATTCCGGGGTCACATTAAATTTTATTTGTTTCATCATTACTCATTTTACCCAACTCTGCGGCAAATGTCAAATCATTACTTTTATCTGCTATAATAACCTCGCTCATTTACCATGGACATTTCGTCCTGTCAGCGTAAACAGAGAAACGAAAACGCCAGGCTCACCGCTTGGCGTTTTCTGCTTCTTTCATCTGGGCCCAATACTCTTCATGCTCACAGCGCAATTTTTCTTGCCTATGTCTCGCCAAAGGATAAGCCGTCCACAGCAACCAATAACCATCGCCTTTTCTTTCTCGCAACACCACCACCATTTGCCAATTGGCATCTACAATACACAAGCTTTCTGCCTTTTTTCTTTTATTTCGCCAATAATATCCATCCTGATAATTATCCAAAATCACCTTTACCCACGGTACATAACTGCATCTGGTCCGCGAAACCCCATGACTCACAAAATCACTAGCATTACTCACCAAATGCCAAAAAGTCAATTCCCTATTCTCCCACCAACCATGCTTTAATCTCACCGGTTTACCCTCTACAACCGGATCAGGATCCATAATAAAATCATTCCAAAAAATATCATAAGCCCGATCAGTTATTTCTACTCTAGACAAACCTTCAATTGGTATACGCTCTGGCAATTTCATCATCTTATCCCCCTCAACTTTTCTTTTCTTGTCCCTGCCAGAACAAACAATTAAACTTTTTTTCTCCCCGCGGTGCATTTGTCCCCAGCGGATACCCCACCCCACCCGCCACCGCTTGCACTACCCTAGTCTTACTCTTACTCTCTCCACCACCTCTGGCAAAATATCCCAAAGCCCCAATAAAAACATCCGTCACTTGCAATAACAAAGCCTCTTCCGAGCGCACCTGAGCCACTTTTTTTATTGTCCTAGTTTTTACTCCTTGGCTCAAAATCTCTGCCAGCTCCGCCACTTTTGCTCCCCCTCGTGTATCCTTGATATCAATAAAAACTCGATAATCCGCTTGTCTATTTATCACTTGGCGCAAAGTCTGAAAATACATTTTGTAATACCACTGATCATGAGTTTGCGCAAAATCATGATGCGCCAAAATTGTCTTGTCTGGAATCACCACTCCTCTAAAAGCTATCTCTTTCTCGGCAAAAAACCATTGCACCAATTCCAAATAAAAATTTTCTTTTCCAGAAGAAACTTTGGTCCACTTTATTTCATAATTTTTTTTCAGTCGATGCTTTTTCTTTAATGCCCTGATTTTTTCTTTTAGCCTCTTTAGCTCTATTTTTTTACAGCTTATCACCCCCATCACCATCGCTTTGTGACCATCATTTTCCAAATGACAACTCTCATCTGCATATAGCCAGACTTCATCCTGATTAGATTTTACCCCCGCCAAGTTTTTTTTACCTTGCATCTTTCCCTTTTCCCTGGCTCTCTTGCAACATTACCAAAAAAGAGGCAGCCAGTTTCCAGTTAATCGACCAAGATCCACTTTCACTTTTTGACTGCCCCTTACATCATGAACGTGGAATTTGATTTGGTCGACACTGCTCATAGTTTACCACAAAAAACCCCACTTGCAACCCCCAATTTACTCAAAAATCCCCATTTTCACTAAATTACTTGGCAGGCCCAGAGGGAATCGAACCCCCGCTAAAGGTTTTGGAGACCCTTGTACTACCACTATACGATGGACCTAATTAGCTTATTATACCTTATTCTCCCAAATTTTTCCCCGCAATCTTTTTGGCTTGTTAAGCCTAACAAGCCAATTCCCCCCTACAATCTCCCTGCAAATAGCCCCATCACTGGCAAAATCTGAATCTTACTCCCGGCCCGCCCCGCCGCCTCCATCAAAAATTTATTATTAGTACTATTTGTCACCACTAATTCCTCTATCACACTCGCCTCTACTCGCGCCAGAGCCTCCCGCCCCATTGGCGCATGTATTGCCGCTGCTCTAATCCGCCCTGCCCCTCTTTCT
>CAYJFT010000053.1:5397-5652 GCA_964369765.1 uncultured Pseudomonadales bacterium
CCCCACCACCCCCCCAATTATCTCCATTACCCTGGCATCCCCATTTAATTCTGGCCGGCTTTTATCACCAATTACCGTCTCCACCCCCAGCGCCGCCCCATATTTTCTAGCTTGCTTAGCAAAACCCGCATCTGGTGACACCACTACTGTTTCCCTCAAATCTTGCCCCCGGTAATACTCTCCAATCAGCTCTAAAGCACTCAAATTTTCTACTGGTACCGCAAAAAAACCTGGGATAGATGGCGAATGCAAATC
>CAYJFT010000054.1:0-5617 GCA_964369765.1 uncultured Pseudomonadales bacterium
TGATTAGGTTAAGATAAGAGTGAAGGAGGGAGCTTGAGCTTGAACTTGAACTTGAGCTTAATTCTGAGTTTAAGCTCGAAGCTGAGTCTAAGGCGGTAGTGAGCTCAGTAGAATCGGGGAAAGTGAAATGGCGGCAGTCGGTTAAGCTCAAAGCGTGAGCTAAATCGCGGCCACCGTTTTTGCAGGCAGTGAGATCGCAGTCAATATCATGCCAAAGTTTTTTGATGCCCAAATTACAGTCTAAAATATTAATGGTCATAAGGTATTTCTAAGCTATTTTTCGGGCAAATTATTTTTGGCGGGTTTGCAGGAATTTTAATAAATCTAGGAGAAAATCGCGGGCGATCAAATTGGGGGTGGGATAAGTGAAATGATCATTTGGTCCAGGGGGGGCGAAGTCCAGAATAGGACAGTAGTGAGGTAGTTCTTGGGCCAAGTTTTGATAGATTTCTTGATAAGTGGCGGTAGCTTGGTCCAAATTAGTGAGGGCGGGATAAGTACTTTTATGGAGAGTGATATCGGTATTGGTGGCTTTGCCCAAGGTGGTGGGGTCGCCGGTGAGGTTAAGAATATCGTCTTGGATTTGAAAGGCCAGGCCCAGGTCAGAGCCGAGTTGAGCCAGATCTTGATAATTATCATATTCAGCTAGGATGGCGCCAAAGGCAAAACAGGCAGAGAAAAGGGCGCCAGTTTTTTGCCGATACATTTGCTCTAATTCTTTTTTGGAGAGAGGTTTTTTTTCACCGAGCAGATCAGTTTGCTCGCCTTGGATAAGCTGAGAAACAGCCTGGGAAAGGACGCTGGTGAGAGCAATTGTCATGTGCTGACCTTGGATAGGTGGTTTAAGTGGGGCGGTGGCGATCAGTTGAAAGGCTTGGGCCAGAAGCAGGTCACCGGCCAGAATAGCGGTGGCGGGGTTAAATTGGCGATGGCAGGTGGGCTGACCGCGGCGCAGGTCGTCATTGTCAAGGTCGGGGAGGTCGTCGTGGATGAGGGAGAAAACGTGGACATATTCTAGGGCGGCGCAGATTTGCCAGACAGCGCTATTGGGTTTGCGGGCAGAGATGCATTGGTAAATCTGCGCCGCCAAAATCGGCCGCAGGCGCTTGCCGGGGAGGAGGAGGCTGTAAGAGGCGGCCTGAGCGGTAAGATTGTCTGAAGTAGTTGTGGGCGACGATTTTTCCAAAACATCCTGGACTTGATTTTGCAAAGTCAAAAACTGGGCGGAAAAATCGCTGGTTTTTTTAGTCATAAGGGGTATTATAACTGTTTTACAGCTTTTTTGCAGTATAATTGCTCCCTCAGTTGTTAAGCTTGGACGAAAGAGAAAATTGTCCAACAGGCTGTTGGGCAACTACCGAGGATTCCTCGGTAGTTGGATAGAGCGAGCAAAAATATGATATTTTGGCTTCAATCTATGCTGTTAAGCACTGATTGCGAGCATTTTTTTCTTTTATAACTTTATAATACATAGTATGTCAAACTTAACTGAAAAGACTGGTAGCTTAATCTATATTGACGAATCGGGTGACCCGGGGTTTAAAACGATAAACGGAGCGAGTCGTTATTTTGTCATTGCCATGATTATTTTTGAGAACCAGACTCAGCTTGTGGAAACGGCAGAAATTATTGAGGAGCATAGAAAAAATTTGAAATGGAAGGCAAGTAGTGAATTTAAGTTTAACAAATTAAACTTTGCTAGAAGACTGGACATATTAGAAAAACTAGCTAATTGCAAGTTTAAAATTAGAGCGATAATTATTGATAAGAATTTGATTAAATCTAATTTTCTAAAAAACAATAAACAAAATTTGTATAATTATGTGCTCAAACAATTACTAGAAAAGGCGAATCCTTATCTAGACGGGGCCAATGTTTTTGTTGATGGAAGTGGAAGTAAAACTGTAAAAAGAGAATTGCAAAATTATTTGAAAAAGTCATTCTTGAGTCAACCAATGAAAAAAATGGCAAAAGTCAGATTTGTGGACTCTAGAAATAGTGATTTAATTCAATTGGCAGACCTAGTTGCTGGAGCAATTAGAAAAAATTACGAAAATAAAAATAAAAATGATCAGAAATATTTGCGAAAATTACAAAAGCAAGTTGATGACATTTGGCTTTTTAAATAAAAATCGGCTCAGTTTCTATTCAAAAGTAAATTTTGAAACGCGCACCACATGGGTAACTATTCGATAACTGAGCCTCGGCAATAAGTATTATAGCTAAAAAGGGTATTTTGTCAATAGCTTTTACCCCTCAATCAAGCTTTGAATCTTTTGCTCTAATTCAGCGCTCCAGCCCACGGTGTAAGGGAGGACTTTGTTTTCGATGCCGCCGGGTGTGGCGATGGCGACAATGACTTGGTCGGAACCGGGGGAGGATTTCAGGAGCTGGCCGATTTGAGTGAGATTATCTTTTTTGATCTGGCGGGGGATAAAGATTTTATGAGCGGCGGCGAGCTCTTCATCGGCGATAGCGCCAGCGCCGGGCTGGCCGAAACGCTCGGCAATTAGCTGTAGCGAGCCTTCTTTGTTTTCTACCTTGGCCCGGAGATTGACTACATTGTCTGGAGTAATTAAATTTTGATACTGGGCAAAAGTTTTGGGGAAAGCGACAAATTCAATACTACCGGTGCTGTCTTCAAATTGGCCAAAACCCATCGGGTCACCTTTGCGGGTGGTGACTTGGCGGAATTGAGTGATCAGACCACCAAAAGAATAAGTATTGCCGGTGTCAATATTTAGGTCTAGGTCGCCGACTTGCTTATCAGCTTGTTTATTGACCACGGCTAAAGCGGAGGCGAGAGGGTGAGAGGTAAGATAAAAGCCCATCAATTCTTTTTCAAAAGAAAGCAGTTCTGCCTGGGGGTATTCATCGCGGCGGGGGAAATTGTCTTCGATATTAACGGTGGTGACTTCGGCAAAAAGATCGTCTTGGCCTTCGATTTTGTCGGCGCCAACGACCTGGGCCCGAATGGCTTCCAAGTCTTCCAAAAGAGTGGCGCGATTGACAAAGCGGTCAAAAACGCCAACTTTGATCAGGGATTCCAGGGTTTTTTTATTGACTTTGCGCTTATCAGTTTCCAAAAGGAAATGAGTGAAAGATTGGAATTGACCGACTTGAGCGCGGACAGCCAGGATGTGTTCGATCGCCGCCTCCCCTACTCCTTTGATACCGGTGAAACCGTAGCGAATACCCATGTCCTGAAGGGAGGCGGCGGTTTTTTCAATCACATAATCGCGGCTAGAGAGATTGATATCGGGGGGAAGAATTTTAATACCCATTTTTTTGCTATTATCAATGGCAACCATAATTTTTAGCTCGCGATTCATAGAGGTAGAAGCGGATTCCACACTCATCATTGCGGCCATATATTCCACTGGAAAATTGGCTTTTAGATAGGCAGTTTGATAAGAAATCATGGCATAGCTGGCAGCGTGGGCTTTATTGAAACCATAATTGGCAAAGGCTTCGATATAATTCCAGATTTCTTCCATAGTGGCTTTTTTATAACCCTTGGCAATAGCTTGATCAACAAAACGTTTATGATTTTCATCCAAAAGTTTTTTCTTTTTCTTGCCGATGGCGCGGCGGAGAATGTCGGCCTCGCCCAGAGTGTAACCGGCCATAACATTGGCAATCTGGAGGACTTGCTCTTGATAGACCAAGACGCCATAGGTGGATTCTAGGACAGGCTTGATGTCGGGGTGAAGATATTCAATTTTGTCGGGATGATGTTTGCCTTCGATAAATTTGGGAATCAGGTCCATGGGGCCAGGGCGATAGAGAGCCAGCATAGCGGTGATATCGCTAAACTGATTAGGGAGCAGGGTTTTGGCGACCCGGCGCATGCCAGCACTTTCTAGCTGAAAGACACCCATGGTGTCGCCGGATTGGAGCAGTTGATAAGTTTTTTCGTCGTCTAGGGGCAAAGTGGTCAGGTCGATATCGATATTTTTGTATTGCTTGATTAATTGTTTGGCTTTGGCCAGAGTAGAGAGATTGCGCAAACCCAAGAAATCAAATTTGAGCAGGCCAATAGCATTGTCATCGACATTGCAATCCAAAACATACATATTGGATTGAGTGATAATTTTGCCGGATTTGGTATCTTTTTGAATACTAGTATAATAGTCGAGCGGTTTATCGGCAACGATGACGGCACTAGCGTGAACACTGCTGTGGCGGACCACGCCTTCGACTTTCTCTACCAGAGAGAAAAGCTCTTTGTATTTATCTTGGGCGGCAAAGGCGGCGAGTTCGGGGACTTGGACAATAGCGTCGCGGAATTTAGTTTTGTGCCCGGGTTCATTGGGGATAAGCTTGGCAATTTTGTCTGGTTCCTCATAAGGAAAACCTAAGACCCGGGCGATGTCGCGAACGGCAACCCGAGCCTCCATTTTTCCAAAAGTAATCATTTGAGCGACATGGTCTTCGCCGTATTTTTGGGTAATATAATTGATAACTCGGTCACGATCAACATCGGCAAAGTCCATGTCGATATCGGGGGGGGTGGGGCGTTGGGGGTTCAGGAAGCGCTCAAAAGGCAGATCGTGAACCAGAGGGTTAATAGTGGTGATATTAAGGCCAAAGCTAACTAAAGAACCGGCGGCGGAGCCACGGCCGGGACCAACTTCAATACCATGTTCTTTGGCCCAATTGACAAAATCTTGGGTGATTAAAAAGTAATTTGCATAGCCTTTGTCATTGATAACTTCCATTTCATAATCAACCCGTTTGATAACATCGGGGGGAAGTTCTTTGACTCCATATTTTTCTTTGAGGCCGGCTAGGGTGAGCTGGCGGAAATAACTTTCTTCGGTTTCGCCCTCTGGAACAGGGAAGACAGGGAAATGAAGTTTGCCGCGCTCGATTTCCACATTGCATTGATCGGCGATGACCAGGGTGTTTTTGATCGCTTCGGGGTAGCCGCTAAAAAGATCGGCCATTTCCTCGCTGGAGCGCAGGTAAAAATCAGGGGAGTCAAGCATGGAGAGACGCTTAGGATCGGCGACCAGGCGACGCATTGAGACAGCCATGAGTGCGTCTTGAGCTTTGGCGTCGCCAGCAGTCAAATAATGAGCATCATTGGTAGCGACCAAGGGTAAGTCATATTGACGAGCGTATTCAATCAGCTTGGTATTAAGGACGGCTTGCTCGGGGAGAGCAGGGTGATGCTGGATTTCTAGATAAAAGTCGGGGCCAAAAATCTCTTTGTATTTTTGGATTTTTTCTTCGGCTTCGCTAAATTTTTCTTGACCAATTAGATGAGGAATGGTGCCGTGGAGACAACCGGTGAGGACGATAATGCCTTCGTGGTGCTTAGCCAAAATTTCTTCGTCTATCCGGGGTTTATAAGAAAAACCCTCTAGGTTAGCTAGGGTGACCAGTTTGAGAATATTGCGATAACCGGTGTTGTTTTTGGCCAAGAGAATGAGATGTTTTTGATCTGAGCCAGGGCGGACTTGTTTGTCAAAACGAGAATTAGCGGCGACATAGACTTCACAACCAATAATTGGGTTGATTGGGGTATCACTGGCCAAAGAAGCATTGTAAAACTGAATATTGCCATACATATTGCCGTGATCAGTGATGTCGACGGCCGATTGGTTCAAGG
>CAYJFT010000055.1:0-4992 GCA_964369765.1 uncultured Pseudomonadales bacterium
AAAATATCCCAATATAGAAGTTGTCGCTGGCAATGTAGCCACTTATGAGGGTGCCCGCGATCTTTTCCTCGCTGGCGCTTCCGGCGTCAAAGTCGGCATGGGCCCCGGCTCCATCTGCACCACCCGGATTATGTCTGGTATGGGCGTACCCCAATTAACCGCTGTAGTAGAAGGTGTCCGTGCCGCCCAGGAAACTGGTGGTAAAATCGTCGCCGACGGCGGCATCAAAACCTCCGGAGATATTGTCAAAGCTCTGGCCGCCGGCGCCGACACCGTTATGCTTGGATCCCTCCTCGCTGGCCACCTAGAAAGCCCCGGAGAAATCCTCACTATTGATGATAAGCAATACAAAACTTATCGCGGTATGGGCTCAGTTGCCGCCATGAAAAAAGGCTCAGCCTCGCGCTATGGTCAAGACTCCAAAGCCAATAAGAAAAAACTAGTCCCAGAAGGAGTAGAGGCCCTCACCCCATACAAAGGTAGTGTAGAAGACACCATTTATCAGTTATTAGGCGGCTTACGCGCTGGCTTGGGCTATCTCGGCGCTGCCAACTTAAATGAGCTCCAAGAAAAAGCCCGCTTTATCAGAATCAGTGAATCCGGCCTTTTAGAAAGCCGTCCCCATAGTGTCTTGATTAAATAATTTCTAAAATACGCTGACCTATCTTGGTAATAACTGGCACCACCAAAGCATTGCCCATTACAAAATAACGAAACTTTTCTGGCATGCCAGTCTCTGTCCAATTATCATCAAAGCCATTTAGCCTTTCACACTCAATTGGTGTCAAAAGTCTCAATTTACCCGTCTTGGCATCCTCAATAACATGACTACTACGATTAACACTTGATTCACTAGTTAACATTGTTCGGCCAGGCTTATCTAAATCATCAGGAAAATTCATTGCTCCCTCAGAAAAAAAATAAGGTTCACCATTGGGTTTGATTCTTTCAATTTTCTTAGATCCTTTTAAATACTGCCATTTTTCCAAAGAACCGTTTAAAAAATATTTTTCATCAACCAAGCTGTTTTGGCGAATTTCTCTAAGTGTCACTGCTTTAATAGACTTGGGTAAAACATTAACACTATAAACCAAGCCGTCAATCATAATACCGGAATTATAAAAAGACTTTGCAAAAGCATTTGAAACATCTTGCAAAGAATCAAATTCCTTTTCTCCCAAATCAAAATAATCTTCCTTCCAAGACTGACTTGTTCTCTCTATAGGAAACGATTTAGTAAAAAACCCTTCTTCAAAAAAAGACTGCCTTCTATTATCCATAGCCTCAATAAGCCGGAAATTAGCTGCCATAGTATTATAAAAATTACTATTTTTCTTAAAAGCAAAAATAAACAATCTTCTTCTCTTTTGAGCAAAACCATAATCTGCAGCATTGATCACTCGCCACTCCGCTGCATAGCCAAGATCGGCCAAACATCTTAAAATAATCGCAAAATCACGACCTCTTTGTTTGGCAGGTGATCTAATTAATCTATCCACATTTTCCAATAAAACCAAACTGGGTAATTTTGCTTCTAATATATCTCTAATCTGCCACCACAAAACCCCTTTTTTTCCCTCAATTCCTTTTGCACCAGACCTAGCTACAGAATAATCCTGACAAGGAAAACCACCAACCAGCAAATCATGCACAGGAACACTGTCTTTAACCAAAGCAATATCTTCATTTATATGATTGACACTTTTACCAAAATGTTTTACATAGCAATCATAAGCATGTTGAGCCTTTTTTTCAGGCTCCCATTGATTAGCCCAAATTGTCTCAAAAGCCAAAGATGATCTTTCCAAACCTAGTCTAAAACCACCTACGCCAGCAAATAGTTCTACTACTTTGATATGATTTTCTACATTTTTCATTTTTAAAAAAATTCTGTTTAACTATGATATAATTTACTATTATTTATAATAATCATTATACCACAAAGAATTACTAGCATTCTAGAAAAAAATGAAGATGAAAAACTACTTTAAAATGACTAAACAAAATTTAGAAAAAGAAGCCAAAAAAATGATTGGTCAAAGTTTTTATGATCTAATCAAAAACAATTCTCACAATCAACAAATTTTTCACAATAATTTAAAAAAATACACTCAAAGCAAAAATAAAGGAATTTTGGGCATCATTGTAGAAGAAATGTACTTTGGTTTTCAAAGAAACACTTCTTCAGAAGCAGATTTTAAGCAAGTAGGAGTAGAATTAAAGGTTAGTCCCTATGAATTAATTAAGGATAAAACAAAAGTTGCCGAAAGATTAGTTCTAAGCAAAATAAATTTTAATAAAACAGTAGAAGTGGATTTTTTCCAATCACATCTTTGGAAAAAAATTAATACCTTACTATTGGTCTACTACTTGCGTGACAAAAGTATAATCAATAATCTACAATATTTAATTAATTATGTCACCTTATTCTCACCCAGCGACACAGATTTAAAAATCATTACCCAAGATTATCAAAAAATAATTTCCAAAATAAGGAGTGGTAAAGCTCATGAGCTTTCTGAAAGTGACACTATGTATTTAGGAGCATGTACAAAAGGGGCGACAGCGGCCAAAAGTCTTACAAAACAATTCTATAATCCCAAGCAATTAGCAAAAAGTAGAGCATTCTCCTTTAAACGAAGTTACATGGATACAGTATTGCAAAATATTATTAGCAAAACTAAAGACCCAGTCTTAATCACTAATGATCAAGTTTTACATCACAAAACTTTTGAAGAATATATTTTGGACAAACTTAATCAAAACGCTAATCAAAAAACTGAAGTGCTGCTGCAAAAATATGATTTAAAAAATACAAGAGACAAAGCAAATTTAACCAGATTATGTTTTCACATCTTAGGAATTAACTCTAATCAGGCCAATGAATTTAAAAAGGCTAATATTGTCCTAAAAACAATCAGGCTCAATCACAATCAAATAAATCAAGAAGCTCTCTCATTACCCACTTTTGAATTTAAAAAAATAATTACAGAAAACTGGGAAGACTCTTGTTTACATAATTATTTTGAAGAAACCAAATTTCTCTTTGTTGTTTTTAATCAAAAAAATAAAATTCAATATTTACAAAAAGCTTTTTTCTGGAATATGCCCCAAAAAGACTTAAATGGACCAGTCCAAGATTGTTGGAAAAAAACAATTAGCACAATTAAAAAAGGCATCATTTTTACCCACAAAAATAACAAAATTTACAATAATCTCCCCAAAGAATCAAGTAACTCACTTATTCATGTTCGTCCACATTCCAAAATAAGCGCTTACAAACTCAATGATGGTACAATTATTCACGACTATCACAAATATGGCAGTCAACTTCCCGATGGCCAATGGATGACCAAGCAATCATTTTGGCTCAATCGCTCTTACTCCCACTCCATTGTTGCAGGTGGTTTATCAGTAATATCATAAACCACCCTGGATACCCGAGGCACTTCATTAACAATTCGGGCAGAAATTTTTGCTAAAACTCCGTGATCCAATCTTGCCCAGCTAGCACTCATTCTATCACTACTCTCTACTACCCGCACTGCTACTACATCACCAAAAAAACGCCCATCCCCTTTTACCGCTGTACTTTGGGCATTAGTTAGCACTGACCAACACTGAAAAATCCGCTCATAATCGCCACTTTTTTGCAATTCCTCTACCACAATCGCATCGGCCAGCACCTGACGCTCCAATTTATCCGCCGTAACTTCTCCCAAAATCCGCACCGCTTGCCCCGGCCCAGGAAACGGCTGCTGAAAAACCAAGCTCTGGGGTATTCCTAATTTTAGTCCCAACTCCCGCACTTGATGAGTATATAAATGCCGCACCGGCTCCAAAAGTTTCAACTTCATCTGAGCAGGCAAGCCACCTACATTATGATGACTTTTAATCAAGGCCGTATGTTTGCCACCGCGCGACTCCACCACGTCAGCATAGGTAGTGCCCTGCAGCAAATACTTAACTTTGCCAGCGCGCCTGGCCATCTCTGCCTCGAATAATTCTATATACAACCCCCCAATCACTTTGCGCTTTTGTTCTGGATCTATCACCCCAGCCAAGCGCGCCAGAAAAATTTCCCGCGCCTCAACTACCACCGGCTTCAAACCCCACAACTCAGCTAACTCAGTCTCTACTCTCTCGCGCGTCCCTGCTCGCATCAAGCCGCTCTCAATATACACCGGAATAAATTGTTTACCAATCGCCCGAGCTAAAAGTGTCCCCGCAATCGTAGAATCCGTCCCCCCAGAAATCGCCCCAATCACCAAGTCTTCTCCCACCTGCTCACGCAGATTTTCAATCAGCGATTCTACCCCAATTGCCTGATCATTAATCTCTTCCTCACAAATATTTAGGGCAAAATTGCGCAAAATTACCATCCCCTGCTGGGTATGTGAAGCCTCTGGGTGAAATTGCACCCCATAAAAAGAGCGCCTCTCATCTGCTACCGCCGCAAATGGCAAATCAGTTGTTTTAGCCAAAACCATAAAACCCGCCGGCAACTTTGTCACACTATCCCCATGCGATTGCATCACTTGCAAACTCTTGCCCGTCCCCAAAAACAACTCACCCGCTTCCACTATCTCTAAATCAGTTAAGCCATATTCTTTACTCACTGCCTCTACTTCTCCCTCCAGCATTTTCGCCATCAATTGCCAACCATAACAAATGCCCAAAACCGGTCGCCCCAACTCTAACACCCAAGTTGCTAATTCCGGCGCCCCCGCTTCATAAACACTAGCTGGTCCTCCAGACAAAATCAACCCTCCAGCTGCCGCAATTTTCTCCCGCGCCCCCTCTACATCCACCGCTGGTACAATTTCTACCATCACTCCCATATCCCGCAAGCGACTACCAATCAAATGCGTCATTTGTGAACCAAAATCAATAATTACTATCATTTTTCTGCCTTTCTTTTTGGCGGGGGGGCGGGCCCCCGGCGCCGCGGCCCCGCGCGGGGGCCCCCGGCGCCGGCGCCCGCGGCCGCGC
>CAYJFT010000055.1:5002-5605 GCA_964369765.1 uncultured Pseudomonadales bacterium
AAATACGCCACCAATTTATCCAAAGCCCGGCGTCGATGCGAAATCTTGTTTTTCTCCTCTTCTCCCAGCTCACTCAAAGTCAAATCATAACCCTCTGGAATAAAAATCGGATCATAACCAAAACCCACCGGACTACTCTCTTGCAGTGCCGCCACTCCCCGTAATTCTCCCTCAAAAAAACTAACTTTTTCCTCTTTCTCTCCTCCCCTCGGCTCCAGCAAGCAAATCACGCAAATATAAGTCAAACCCCGCTCGCGCGCCCCCTGCAAACGCTTCAGCAAACCCAGCGTCCGATCTCGATCACTACCTGGCAGCCACCGCGCCGTTTTAATCCCCAGCTCTCCTGGTAGTGCCGTCACTTCTAAGCCCGAGTCATCAGCAATCACCGCCATCCGCACTTTCTTCGCCAACGCCCGAGCCTTTAATAAAGCATTTTCCGGATAAGTCGCCCCCGTCTCCGCCACTTCTGCCTCCAAATCTGGGCGCTCCAAAAAAGACATTACTTCCACCCCCGCCCTCCCCAAAATCGCCCGCACCTCCGCAATTTTATGGCGATTCCCAGAAGCCAAAAACACTTCTTTAATCATTTTCCCCTTCTCCCCT
>CAYJFT010000056.1:0-5294 GCA_964369765.1 uncultured Pseudomonadales bacterium
CATAAATTGACTGTTTTAAGGGGTAAAATGACTTAATAAACGCAATTTATAAAAAAATGGCAAGGTGGGGCATTTGGGTGGGTCGGGGGTGAATTTAAGCCTTTTTGGTAATCAGGCCCACTTGATCGATCTGGGGGAATTCGGCGCGGATGAGGGACCAGAACTTTTCCGAGACGCCGGTGGAATAGACGGAGTGATTGGTGCGCTCCATGCTGCCGCAGAGCCGGCGCTCATAAGTGCGGACAATAGAAATAAAATCGCGGCCTAGATTATTGAACTTGGCGCGGTGAGTTTCGGGATCAGCGGCGAATTGCCGGTGGATTTTGGCAAAATCGTGATAAAGCTGAGCCTGATTTTGTTTGAGCAAGTCATAGACTTGTTGTGATTTTGTTTTACTCATAAGTGGCCGCTGAGGGACTCGGACCCCCGACCTACCGGATGTAAACCGGGCGCTCTAACCAACTGAGCTAAGCGGCCAAAAAAGAACTTCCCGTGGGGAATGGGATTATTATAGCAGAATTTAGAGGATTTTGAGGGAGAGGATTTGAGCAAAGGGGAGAGTGAGCTGGGGGAAATGAAGAGCAAGGTTGTGGTGGTCAATTTTTTCTAGGGTGGCGGTGACTTGGCGATAATGACTGTGATGATAATAAGTGACAGTGAGAGTTTGGCCGGGGCGGAGGGTGGGGAGTAAGTCTGCTAGATGGTCCAGGTTTTGATCAGCCAGGGAGCGAGGGGTTTCGGCTTGGTACTGGGCTTCTACCTCCTGGAGTTTTTGGCGGAAACCGCGCAGAGCGTCAAAAGGGGCAAATTGTTTGGCGCGGGAGAGGGAATTGGGGTGGGAGATTTTATTGCTATTAGTGGGCATTGTGACCTCCGATAAGCTGATTGCGCAGGCGCTGAGTGCCTTCTTTTTTGTAAGAATGGGCGCGCAGGATAGCATTGGGGCCGTGTTTTTGCTTGATGGCGGAAATGGCTTGGGTGAGGGCGGCTTCGTTTTTGGGCGTGGGGACGGGGTGGGTTTGGCTGGGGGCAAAAAGGTCGAGCTGGCCGGTGCCGGGAGTGGTTAAATGAGAGAGGGTGAGTGAGAGTTGACGGATGGGGTGGGTGGGATGGGTGATTCTATTATATAGTGTAGTGAAAGCAGTGGTCAGGGTTTGATGACTGATGGTGGGGGTAGAGAGTTTGTGACTGGCGGAGCTGGCGGGGGCAAGGTCTTTGGAGTAATTAATGGTTAGGGCGATGCCGGCGGTTTGTTTCTGCTCGCGATGGAGGCGGAGGGTGATGGCTTCGACCATTTCTAGCAGGACAGTCAGGGCTTCGTCTTTTTGATAGTCGCGGAAAAGAATTTGACTATTATTCAGGGAATGATCGCTAGAGCGATAAGCCTTAATTTCGGCCATGGTGCAGGGTTCGTGACCACGGGCGTGATCAAGGAGAAATTGAGCATTGATGCCAAATTCTTGGAAAAGGGTGGTGGGATTGGCGCGGGCAATATCGTTTTGGGTATAAAGGCGGTGGCGGGCCAGGCGTTTGCTAATGCCCGCGCCAATCCCCCAGAAATCGGTCAGTGGTTGATGAGTACCCAGGGTAGCGATAAATTTTTGCTCGGTCAGAGTGGCTAAATGAGATTGATTGGTTTTGGCGGTGATATCCAGGGCGATTTTGGCTAAATAGAGATTGGTGCCGATGCCACAGGTGGCGGTCAGGCCGGTTTGTTGGAAAATAGCAGTCAGGACCTTTTGGGCCAGTTGCAGTGGGGTGGCGCGATGAAAATCCAGATAGCTGCTGATGTCAATAAAAGCTTCGTCAATGGAATAAACATGAATATCAGCTGGGGAGAAAAATTGTAAATAAGTGGCATAAACTCGGGCGGAATAATCAATATAAAGGCTCATCCGGGGCTTGGCAATTTGATATTTGAGCTTGGGAGGGATTTGAAAAAGGCGGGTGCGGCTGGGGACGCCGTGGGCTTTGAGCGCTGGGGTAACAGCTAAGGTAATAGCGCCGCGGCCGCGATCGGGATCAGCAACGACCAAGGGAGTGGTAAAAGGGTCCAAGGATCGCTCCTGACATTCGCAAGAGGCAAAAAAGCTTTTTAGGTCAATACAAAGATAATGATTATTCATAAACTAAGACTATTATACTCGCTGTGGCAAGGGGTGGATGGGGTGGAAAAAAACCCGCCTGTAAAGAGGCGGGTAAAGTTTTTGAAAAATGCAAAATTCAAAGATATTTGGTTAAATAACAATAACCAGGTGGTAAAGAAGTAGCTTGGAGATAAGGAATGGTATTGGTGGGACGTTTATAAAAACGATTGTAATTATTGGGGTCATGTTGATCTAAGCGGGGGTAGTCTTTATAAGAAGTAAGATCTTCATGTAAATGATTGTGCAGATAATATTTAATTGGCTGGGTTTTCTGGAGCTGGAAAATTAAGGGATTGAGTTGCCTCAGAGCTTTTTTGTCGGTTTTGGTCATGGGGATTTTACTAGGAAAAGAAAGTGAATAGTGAGCAATGATTTGCCGGTAGTGATGGCTTTTTAAAGAGGTGATTTTGGAGTGGGTGGCGGGGTTATCAAGGGCGTTTTGGCCAATAATAATGGTTTTGCCAATGGGGTAAAAATCGTGATTGACAATGATATCAAATTCCTCTGCTAGTTGACAAAGATAGTTGAGGAAGGCGGGGGGATCAAGATAGAGGTAATTATTAGTTTCCCAATTGCCGGTATTATAGACAACCTTTGCTTGGGGGCTGATTTTTCTAATCTTGGTAAATAAATCCCGGAGGTTTTGCCGACTGCGTTCTTGTAGAGATGTTATAGAGACTTGGGGGTTGTAAGCGAGTAAAAATTGCAGATAATCAGTAAAGTATTTGGGTAATTGACTGGGAAAAACAGGGGTTTTAAAGCCCAAAAGTGCTAGACATTGTTTTAATTCGGGATAAATAGCGGGGCGATTATTTTTTTGTCGATAATAAATTTTATAAGCCAGGCGGGCCTGATCTAAGTCTGGGTCGCCACAGCAATCGCCATTGAGGATGAGGGTGGGTGGGTGGTATTTTTGTAAATGGTCAAAAAGATTTTTTTCTAAATCGGGGTATGCGTGGAGATCACCAATAATGATAGCAGCTAGGGGTTTGGACTGGTTATTTTTAAGCATAGTTTTTTCCTCCTTGGGGGATAGTGATTGAATTTTGCTTATTTTTTCAAAGAACTAATAGGCTTGATTATACCCGATAAAAAGGGTTTTTTGGGGGTGAAAATAATAAAAAGTGGCTCAAAAGGGGTCTTTTGGAGGGGCTGAAAACGAAAAAAGTGGACTCTAGAGGACTCGAACCTCTGACCTTTGCAATGTCAATGCAACGCTCTAACCAACTGAGCTAAGAATCCACTTTGACTTGGACTAGGGATATTATACCGTAAAAAGTGGGAAATTTGCTACTGGTTTTTTCCTATTCTTGTGGTATAATTGCAGGTCTTATATGCAGACAGGAAAAATTATTTGTGCTTAGAAGAGCTGATCAAAGAGGCCGCGGTGGACGCGGACGTGTTTTTGTGATTGCTAATCACCAAATTAAGTTTCCAGAGCTGCGGGTAATGGATGAGCGGGGCGAAGCTTTGGGAATTATGAGAACCAGTGAAGCTTTGGCCAGGGCAGAAGCGAGTGAAAAAGACTTGGTCTTGGTCACCGACAAAGCCAATCCACCCATTGCCAAAATTATTGAGCTCTCTAAATATCGATATCAATTGTCACAGAAAAAAGCTGATGAGCGGCGTAAAAATCGCACTCAAGAAATCAAGGAAATTCGCTTGACCCCATTTATTGGTGAGAATGATTTGCAATCCAAATTGCGCCGAGCCCGGGGATTTTTGAGTAAAAATGACAAAGTTCGTTTTAGTATGGAATTGCGCGGGCGCAATATTACCAAACAAGACATTGCCGGAGAAATTTTGGTCCAGGCAGTGGATTCGCTAAGTGATATTGCTAGTGTAGAAATTCCGGTAAAACTGCTGGGTAAGAAAATGCAATTACAATTGATGCCGAGTAAAAAGAGTGCCAAAAGTAATAAAGTAGCGGAGGAAAAATAAGCAGAAAGTCTTTATGGCAAAAAGTTACAAACAAAAAACCAGAAAAGGCGCGGCCAAGCGCTTCAAAGTAACCGGGACGGGTAAAATTTTGCGCCGCACCCAAAATATGCGCCATTTGCGGGCCAATAAAAGTAAAAAAGCCAAGAGAAATTATCGCCGGATGACTGAAGTCAAAGGCAAGGTAGCAAAAAAAATTAAGAAAATGTTAGGAATTTAGACTATGAGAGTTAAAACAGGATTTGTGCGGGCTCGCCGCCACAAGAAAATTATCAAGGCCACCAAAGGTTATCGGGGAGCGAATAGTCGTTTGTACAAACGGGCTCATGAAGCCTATATGCATGCGGGGCAATATGCCTATGTAGGGCGGAAATTGCGCAAACGCGATATGCGGACTTTGTGGATTATTCGAATTGGAGCGGCAGTCAAGGTAGTGGATGAAAAACTTAATTATTCGCGCTTTGTAGCAATGATGAAAAAAGCTCAAATTGGTTTGGATAGAAAAATTTTAGCTGATTTGGCAGTTAATGATGCAGCGGCTTTTGCAGCAGTGGTCCAGGCAGCAGCGAAATAATTATAATAGAAAAAAATTAAAAAAAAGCCCGATAAATCGGGCTTTTTTGGTAAAAGAGTGGTAAAAAATGCTGAAAAGTGAGTGCTGGGGAGTGCAGAGAAAAATGAGTTATAATAAGGCTAGATGAAAAAAATTTGCGAAATAATCAAGGCCAATTTATTTTTAATTTTGACGCTGGGTTGGGGGCTTTTTGTCTTGGCGTTTTATTATCCGGTCTGGAGTGAGCCAGTTGATATAAATTATTTGGAAAATCTATATGGTAATAGCCAGTGGATGCAGCCACTTTCTAGCCGGATTATGGCCGACGATCAGCTTTATCAATTAGCTGGCTATCGTTTGGCTACAGGAGCAGATTATTTTAGTATTAATCCCGAGGTGCCCCCCTTAGGTAAATTGTTTTATGGCTGGGGGATACTGTGGTGGGGGCAGCCGCTATTGATCAGTGTGACTTTGGCGCTGGGGAGCGGGGGCTTGTTTTATTTGCTGGCTCGGCTTTATTTTGGTCCAGGAAAACGGCAGACGATCTGGTTGGCGGTTTTTTTGTTTTCGCTAAGTGCTTTCTTTTTTGGGCAAATTGCCAAAACCATGCTAGATTTGCCACAATTGTTTTTCTTACTATTGCATTTGTTGGGGGT
>CAYJFT010000056.1:5304-5575 GCA_964369765.1 uncultured Pseudomonadales bacterium
ATCCCCAAAACCCGCAACCATTGCCCCATCTTGTTCGGGTACCTCCGCCAGTGGGGGGGGGGCGGGCCGGGCCGCGGGGGGGGGGGGGGGAAATGGGCTTTGATAGTGGCGGGTTTGGGCTTGGGTTTATTTGCCCTGATCAAAGTGCCAGTTTATGCTGGGGCGCTGCTATTGGCCGATGGCTTGATTTTTTACCTAATAACTGATTACAAGCAAAAATGTTGGTCAAGACTGTGGACGGTCGCCAAGCAATTTTTATTAATGGGCAGCG
>CAYJFT010000057.1:0-5266 GCA_964369765.1 uncultured Pseudomonadales bacterium
GTAGTGGTCAATGAAGAAACTGGTGAGATTAGTAATGAGATTTTGGGTTGTGGTGATACCAAACGCGATATTTATTTTGTGGATGGCTATCCTACTCGCTCAGGCATGCGGACTGAGCCGACCTGGATTAATCCTACCACAGGCTTGCCACCGCGTGAAGATGAGCCACAAGATGGCTTGCAGGCTCAGGACCAGCAAATAGCTCAAGACCCCTTACTCGATTACTATTGTTTAGATTGTGTCCGGGCGGTTGATGCTGAAGGTAAGCCAATTACCGATAGTCCTTATATGGTCAAGGAGGGTGAGGGGGCTAGACAGTATGGCGACTAAAAAGCAAAATTCTTTTTGGCCGGCCTTTTTAGCTTTGGCTGTAGTGGTTTTTTTATTGGGTATAGTGAGACTAAGAGTGGGAGCGGATGTGGCGGCGCCGCTGGCCCTGAATGAATTTAATAGCGCCCAAGTTTTGGGCGACTATGAATACCAGGCCAGCGGCGCCGCAGAAGCTAATCCTGGTATAGTTTATGGTTTTTTGCCTTATTGGAGTCTAGAGAATTATCAAATTGACCCGAGTGTGACAGATTTAAGTTATTTTCGCCTGGCAGTTAATGGCCAAGGGGAGATAATTGAAGATGCTGGCTATTATTTGTATAAAGGAGAGGAATTTGACGCTATTCGCGAGCAAGTGGTAGCGAATAAAATGCGTTTTGACCTAACTTTCTTTACCTCGATTAGTGCTGACATTAAGCAATTATTTAGCAAAATTGAATATCAAGAAACTTTTATAGAAAATATTTTGGCTGAAGTGCGAGCGGGGGGAGTGGATGGGGTGAATTTGGATTTGGAGTATTTAGGCGCGTTTAGCGATCAAGAAAGACAAGTGGTGACTGAGTTTTTGAGTAGACTTGAGAGTAAATTGACAGCAGAGTTTCCCCGTGTGACTCTGGCAATTGATGTTTATGGAGCGGCAGCCAAAAATGATAATATTTATGATTTGCCCAGAGTGGGGAAAATTGTAGACCGAGTAATAGTGATGGGTTATGATTATCGGACCCGGGGAACTAATGTGCCTGGAGCAACGGCGCCGACGCTGGGTGAGGGCCTGTGGGCGGGGAATAATATTTGGGAGGATATTAAAAGTTTGCGCTTGCTGGTGCCCAAAGAGAAAATAATTTTGGCAGTGCCCTTTTATGGTTATGCTTGGCAAACTACTACAGGAGAGTTAGGTACAGCAAAAACTTATCCGGACACTGGAGAAACGATGACATTTCGGGGAGCGCAAAATATTTTGGCTGACAAAAGTTATGGAGCAGTAGAAAAATGGGATGAAACATCGTTGACACCATATTTAGTTTTTTATAATGAGGCGGAAGAGCGCTGGCATATGGGTTTTTTTGAGAATGGTGAGTCTTTGGGCTATAAAATAGACTTGATTGAGCAATTGGATTTGGGCGGGATGGCGATTTGGGCCCTAGGCTATGAGGGCGAATATGATGAGCTATGGGAAGTGATAGAGAAACGTTTTGAATAAGCTAATTTATATTTTGGATTAGAGTAGGGTAATAATTGCTCCAACTGAACCACCGAGAATAAAAAGAGCGATGAGAATAATGACAATAATTTGAGAGATTTTCTTTTTGGTGACTTTTTTCATTTGTTTAATAACCTAATTAAGAACTAATTGATAAAAATTCTTTTTGCCAATGCGCAAGACATGATTGTCTAATAATTCTAGAGCGCCTTGGTCGTGTAGACGTCTGATTTGACTATTACTGGTATCTGGTTGGGCTAGTTTGGCCAATTCTATGAGGGGTAAAGTAAAACTAGAGACTTTGATTTGGGGTAAATTATCGGGAAGCTTTTTTTCCGAGACAATGCTTTGCCAGGCTGTAGCGGCGGCGGTAGCAGCTTGAGCATCGTGGAGGTCGCTGGTGATTTGCTTTGCCAAGATTTTTTTGAAAATAAGGGGATTTTGACCGGCGACAATTTCTTGTTGGTAACTTTCAATTTGTTTAAGGGGTATATCAGTGAGAATGGTGAAATAGGGAATAATTTCTGTGTCGGCAATAGTCATGAGTTTAAAATAAATATCTTGGGCGCTATCGGTGAGAGCCACAAAATTTTGATAACTCTTGCTCATTTTGCGGCCATCGGTGCCATTGATTATTGGAGTAGTAAGAACCCATTTGGAGTGATTATGATAATTTTTTTGCAGTTGCCGACCCATCATCATATTAAACATTTGATCACTACCACCGATTTCTAAATCAACGTCTAGAGCAACACTGTCATAACCTTGGAGAAGGGGATAAATGATTTCGTGACCAAAAATAGGTAAGCCGTCTTTTTGGCGTTTGGCAAACATATCGCGTTCCATAAGTTGCTGAATAGTGGTTTGGGCCATGAGTTTGACAATGTCGGTGTAAGTGAGTTTGTCTAGCCAGTCGCCATTGTGGCGAATGGAAATCTGGGAAAAATCAATTATTTTGCTGGCTTGGGCTTGCCAATTTTGAAAGTTTTGGGCAATTGCCTGATCTGTAAGGACGGGCCTGGTGCTATCGCGACCGGTGGGGTCGCCAATACGGACAGTACCATTGCCAATTAAAAGAGTAACTTGATGGCCAAGAGTGGCAAATTGTTGGAGTTTGCGCAAAACGACAGCGTGGCCTAAATGGAGAAGTGAACCGGTGGGGTCAATGCCTAGATAGAGTTTGAGTTTATCATTTTTGGCTTTGGATAATAAGGTTGCTGTATCGGGGAGAATATTTTCTACTCCGCGGGTGAGGGTTTCTTCTATAGTAATGCTCATAGGCTGATTATATCATATTTAGCCAAGAACTTTTTGGACGACTTGGATGATTTGCTGTAAAGTCAGTGGTGAAGCAGTGTGATTGGGGTTTTTGTAGGAACCATTTAGGAGCATTTTGCCACTGGGATGATTGTACCAGGTGCCGGTTTGGTCTAGAGCTAGGATTTCTTGATGAAGCCCATTGAGGTCAAAAGGGGCATCGGGGCGGGCTTTGATGCGGATGTGGCCAGCTTTGGGATCTTTTTTAATAGCTAAAAAATGACCTTGTTTTTGGGCCAGGGTTAGAGCTTGATCATTGCTGGTTTCCAAGGCAATGGCGCTGCCTTGTTTGAGAGGGAAAATTTGCCCATTTTTGATTTCATCCAAGGCAGAGTAATAGTTTTTTGCCGAGGCATAAATATAGTCTAAAAGCCGAGCACCTAATTCTACTTGATAGCTATCGTCATTGGTTTCTGTTCTGTCAATGCCGCCGATGATAGAAGAGAGCATAAAGAGGTAGCGGGGGTGGGCTGGGTCGGGCCAATAGATTTCACCAAAGTGATCGCCTTCTAAAATGTGATTAGTGATAAAGGCTAGGGCTTGATTGTTGGTATGTTCGGGATGAATTTTGATAATATGGTCATAAACTAATTTGGTGGCAGAAATGTCGCGACCAGCTCGGGCGGGGTCATGATGATCAAAATGGCCGCCACCGGTATCTACGTGAGTAACTTGTTCTGGGGAGTAACCCAAGGCGGCGGTGTCTTTATCGCTGAGACTGGTACCAGAGGGGGTAAAAGCCAAGCGACTGCCAGCATAATGTTGGGCATCAAAGCGAGTGAGTAGCCAAACACTGCCAATAGCGTCTAAATCTGGGGCTTTGTGGGTAACAATTAAGGGCATTTAACTCCTTTCTCTGAGAAAAAATAAAACATTTTTGACCAATTGACGGATAAAAGGGGGGTATTTTTTTTGATAATGTTTATCATAATATTGAAGCATGGTATTGTAAAAATGTTGATTGGTTTGATGTTTTAATTTTTTGTCCTCGCCATCTAAGCCAGACTTATTTTTGTGATGGATAATATTAACTGTTGGATAATAAACTATTTCAAAACCAGCTAGTCGAAAGCGTTTGCACCAGTCCAAATCTTCGCCATAGAGAAAGAAATCTAGATCTAGGGGGCCAATAGCATTGAGAGCGGGTCTGGTAATCATCATCGCTGCCCCAGAAATTGCCTGGACGGGGTGGGTGGTATTAATATCTAAATAATATTGATGATATTGGCCAAAGATTTTGGAGCGGGGGAAGAGTTTTTCTAATTTGGCAAAATAGGTAAAACTGGCCCAAAGTGTGGGCTCGCCCCGATGAGAAGCTGGGTCTAGTTGGCCATTGGTGAGGGTAAGTTTGGGGCCAATCATGCCAGTGGCTTTATGTTCATAAAGATAATTAATTAATAAATCTAAATTACTCTCTGGGGTGAGTTGAGTATCAGAATTAAGTAGCATCAGATAATCGGCATTAGTTTCTTTTAGGGCTAAATTATTGGCTTTGGCAAAACCGAGATTTTCTGTGGCAGCGATGATTTTGACCCAGGGAAATTCTTTTTTGACCATTTTGAGTGAATCATCACTGCTATTATTATCAACTAAAATTACTTCTATTTTATTTTTGGTTTTTTGTAAATAAAATTCGTCTAGTGAGGCTAAGGTTTTTTTGAGCCAAAAACTGCCATTATAATTGACTAAAATGATTGCTAGAGAGTGTTTTTTGGGCATTTTGATGATTTATTTTTTCTGAAATTGTAAATAGACTTGATCGAGCTTTTGGGCAATTAAATCCCAGTCAAAGTTTTTGCTGACAAATTTTTGACCGTTTTTGGATAATTGGCTTTGGAGTTTTTGATTCTGAAGTAAATCTAGAGCGGTTTGAGCCATAGTGTCGGCGTCATTGGCAATTAAGACTTCTTCTCCATCGTGAACGCCCAGACCTTCTACAGCGATTTCGGTGGCAATAATGGGAGTGCCAGAGGCCATGGCTTCTAAAATTTTGTAGCGGGTGCCTTTGCCAGAAAAAACTGGGGCCAAAAGAATGTGAGCGCCAGAAAAGGCCTCGCGAATATCGGGCACGCGGCCAGAAACTTCAATTTGTTGGTCTTTTTGGGCATAATCCAAAACTTCTGGAGTAGGGGCATTACCAACAATCCAAAGTTTGACGTCTTGTCGTCTTTGTTTAATAATAGGCCAGACTTTATCTACTAAAAATTGCACAGCTTCTACATTAGGCAACCATTTAAAGGTGCCAACAGAGAGCAGTGTGGGAGTTTTTCTTTTATTAAATTTTTTCTGAGCAAACCATTTGGTGTCAACGCCATTGGCAACTACGGAAATAGGAGTTTGGTGGCCAATTTCTTTTTGGATAAAGTCGGCATCCTCTTCCCTCATGGTAACTAAATGCTCACAAGTTTGCCAGTAATATTT
>CAYJFT010000058.1:0-2501 GCA_964369765.1 uncultured Pseudomonadales bacterium
CCTAAAATGCCCTAAAGTCACCCGATTTTTCCTGCCCGCTACCCCCCTAGCGCTCAAAAATAATCACCCCGCTTGGCGCCTCTAGTGAGCTCACATTTTTGATCACCCCCCAGTCCCATAAGAGCAAATTAGAAAAATTATTTCGTCACCCGGACTATATACCCTTTTGTAAACACGCGCTACAGCGCGTCATTCTTTAAATAAATGACGCGCTGTAGCGCGTGTTTACGGAACAAACATATATATTTCCTCAACAAATCTTTTTGAGTAAATTACCCTCATATTTATCTTATTTGTCAAAATTTCCCCCAAAATCACTTCATTTTAGTCACTTTTCTTCAATTAAATGACGCGCTACAGCGCGTCATTTAATTTCTCAGTACATCGCTTCCTCTTCCAGCGCGTCATTTAATTTCTCAGTACGTCGCTTCCTCTTCCAGCGCGTCATCTAATTTCTTCTTTCTCTTCTCCCGTTTCTTTAAGTCTGCCAGCATTTTATGCAACTCAACCTCTTTTTTTTCCAATTCTTGCTGATCCATCTCATACTTCTCTAGCGCTTCCTCCAAATAAAATCGCAATCTACCATTCAGCCAACTACAAAAAACCAAAGCAATTTCCTTTGCCGCTATCACTCCCCAGCTCCCCCTCCCTTTTTCTACACATATACCTTGGCCTTTAAATTTGTTTTGCCACCTACTTGCGGTCATCACTAGTCGCCGCTCATCCGCTTGCTTTATCAGCCAAGTCTCTAAATCATCGCCAAAAACTCCATCTCTTTTTTCTTTGCCGCGCCAAGCTTTAAAATCTCCCCCAAAAAATTCTTCATTATTTTTTTCTTCCCACAAACTACAAAAATCCAAGGCATTATCCGTTGATAACCAATTACGAATTTTATCTCCACCTCGCCTTTTTCTTTTTTGCCTCTTTAATCCAATTTCTCCACCCCCACCACCCCATCCCAACCAAAAATCATCACCAGCATTATTGATTTTTTTTACCTTATTTTTCTCCTCCCAAGCCACTAAATCACTTAACGACAAATAAATCCCTCTCTGACCATTTATCAATCTCACTTTACTGCCTTTAATTTCAATTATTGAAAACAATTCTCCCATTTCACCCTTTCTCTTTTCTCTTCCCTCACCTTCAACATCACCAAAATCATTCCAGCCCTGGTAAAACGCACTTCCTCAATTATACCCCCAAAAATAAAAAACCCAGGGCGCATTTCCCGCCCCGGGCATATCTCAAGTCTTACTCTGTCTTCGCCTCCACTGCCTTCGTCTCCTCCTCTATTTTCACCTCCGCCATTGTCTCCATTGTTTTCATTTCTTCCACTTCAGTCCTCATTTGAATTAGATTAGAAGTAATTTGCCATACAGTTATCACCGCTTGCAAGAAAACTCCTATTACCAAAACCAACCACAACAATTCAACTGTTTTATTGGTCGCACCGATATCATCTCTAAACAGCGCCACCAGCAAAAAACCCGTCCAGAGCATCACATTGATCGACTCCCACCAAACCGTATCTACCTGCAATGTCGGCTGCCAGCTTTTGACCCTTTGCTTTATTATCAGTAATATCACCTCTATCACTATATACGCCGTCATTACCCACCATGGGATAATTTGCAAAAATATAGTCATAGTCATCAGTGTCAGCAAAAACTTCAGCTTTTGCGTCAGCAAATTAGTTCTCCGCCACTCCCCATCGCAGAGCATCCAGCCTAGTGGCAGTTTGCCCGTCAAAGCAATTATCGCCACGTCCACCAGTAAAAACGCCCCCACTACTATAATGTAGTACCATTTGTCCGCCCCAGTGCTCGCCCCCGCGATCAAGAAAATCGCTATTAGCATTCTCAGCCAAGGTGTTAATTTCCCCAGCTCCCAACTCCATCTAAAATCAGTCACTATCTTATCCTCCTCTTTAAATTTTTCCAGAGCTATTCTTGAGATACTATATTATACCCCCAAATTCATTTCCCTTCCCCATTTGTCATTTTTAGTACTATAATTAAGAGTCCAAAGTCAATTAGAAAGGTCTACAATGCAAACTGCTTGGCAAGATTTTAAAACCGGCGACTGGACCAAAGAAATCAATGTTCGTGATTTTATCCAGCAAAATTTCACTCCCTATGACGGCGATGGCAATTTTTTGATGGGCGCTACTCCCAAAACTAGTGCTTTGCATGCCAAAGTTTTAGACCTTTTTACCAAGGAGCGCGAAAACTCCGGCGTCCTGGACATTGATACTGATATTCCTTCTACTATTACCTCGCACGGCCCCGGCTATATAGATCAGGAATTAGAAACCATTGTTGGTTTGCAAACCGATGCTCCCCTCAAGCGCGCTATTCTACCCAATGGGGGAATTAGAACGGTAGAGGCTTCCTGGGCGGGCCACCGGCCCGGCGGGGGCCCCCCCGGGGCCGCAAATTTTACCCAAAAACCCCCAAACACCCAAACAAGGGGGGTTGGCCCGGTTACCCCAGAAAAAG
>CAYJFT010000058.1:2511-3168 GCA_964369765.1 uncultured Pseudomonadales bacterium
CTGCCGGGGGGGCCTCCCGCCGCGCCTGCTCCCCCGCTGTCTCCGAAATTTTCACCAAATACCGCAAAACTCACAATCAAGGTGTCTTTGACGCTTATACCGAAGAAATGCGCGCCGCCCGCCGCTCTGGTGTCATCACCGGTCTCCCCGATGCTTATGGTCGCGGCCGCATTATCGGCGATTATCGCCGCGTCCCCCTTTACGGTGTTGATTACCTTATCGCAGACAAAAAAAATATCCTCGCCAATCATGCTCCTTCTACCTTCGATTCCGCCGCTATCCGTTTCCGCGAAGAAATCAACGACCAAATCCGCGCCCTTCAGGACCTGAAAACTATGGCCGCCAGCTATGGTTTTGATCTTAGTACCCCCGCCCTCAATTCTCATCAGGCTGTCCAATGGCTTTATTTTGCTTATTTAGCCGCCATCAAAGATCAAAACGGCGCCGCTATGTCCTTGGGCCGCGTTTCCACTTTCTTGGATATTTACTTCCAACGCGATTTTGCTCACGGCCTCCTCAATGAAACCCAGGCGCAGGAACTTATCGATCAATTCGTCATCAAGCTCCGCCTGGTTCGCTTCCTGCGCACCCCCGATTATGATCAGCTTTTCTCTGGTGGCCCCACCTGGGTCACCGAATGCATCGCCGGAGTAGGGG
>CAYJFT010000058.1:3178-5213 GCA_964369765.1 uncultured Pseudomonadales bacterium
TCCCCTAGTCACCAAAAACTCTTTCCGCATCCTTCACACCCTTTATAACCTGGGCCCCAGCCCCGAGCCCAATCTCACTGTCTTGTGGTCAGAAAAACTCCCCCAAAACTTCAAAAATTTCTGCGCCCAAGTTTCTATTGATACCAGCTCCATTCAATACGAAAGCGACGATCTCATGCGCCCCGAATTTGGCGACGATTATGGCATCGCCTGCTGCGTCTCCGCCATGCGTCTAGGCAAGCAAATGCAATTCTTTGGCGCCCGGGTCAATCTAGCCAAAACTCTTCTTTATGCCCTTAATGGCGGTATAGACGAAAAAAACGGCGTCCAAGTTGGCCCCACCCACCCCCCCATTACCTCTGAATACCTAAACTACGACCAAGTCATGCAGCAATTCTCCCTTTACACCGATTGGCTGGCCCAGCTTTATATAAACACCCTCAATGTCATTCATTATATGCATGACAAATATTCTTATGAAAGCTTGGAAATGGCTCTTCATGACCCCGAAATCTTGCGCACTATGGCTTGTGGTATTGCCGGTCTCTCTGTTACCGCCGATTCCCTCTCTGCCATCAAATACGCCCGAGTCAAAACTATTCGCAATGATCAAGGCATTATCACTGATTTTGCAGTCGAGGGCGACTTTCCCGCCTTTGGCAATAATGATGATCGAGTTGATCAAATCGCCGTCGACTTGGTTTCCACTTTTATGGCCAAGCTCCGTCAAACTCCCACTTATCGAGACGCCCTGCACACGCAATCCATCTTGACCATTACCTCCAATGTTGTTTATGGCCAGAAAACCGGCGCTACCCCAGACGGCCGCGCAAGTGGTCAACCTTTTGCCCCTGGGGCCAATCCTATGCACGGCCGCGACCAAAATGGCGCCCTCGCTTCCCTGGCTTCTGTCGCCAAACTCCCTTATGCCGATGCTCAGGACGGCATTTCCAATACTTTCTCTATCATCCCCCGCGCCTTGGGCAAAACCCCCGCCGAGCGCCTCCACAATCTCACCTCGCTTCTTGATGGTTATTTTGCCCAAGGCGCCCATCACCTCAATGTCAATGTCTTTGACCGCACCACCTTAGAAGACGCTATGGAACACCCAGAGGAATATCCGCAGCTCACTATTCGTGTCTCTGGTTACGCCGTCAATTTCATCAAATTAACCAAAGAACAGCAGCTCGATGTTATTAACCGCACTTTTCATCAGAAAATGTCTTAGTCACCAAGAAAGTTTTACCTATGCCCACTAATAATTCTCAGTCCCTGCAAAATTCTTCAGTTAGTCTTAGCGACCTAGCCGCTCAGTCCACTGCAAATTCCCCCCTCGCTAAGAAAAAAAACCTTACTGCCCGCATTCACTCTCTAGAATCTTTTGGCACTGTCGACGGCCCCGGCATTCGTTTTGTGATTTTTTTCCAAGGCTGCAATTTTCGCTGTCAGTATTGTCAAAATCGCGACACTTGGGACCCAAACTTGGGCGGGCAGCTTTATACTGTCTCAGAGCTCATTAATCAAATCAAGCCCTATTTGCCTTATCTGAAAAAGTCGGGCGGCGGCATTACTGCCTCGGGTGGCGAAGCCACCCTCCAGCTCCCTTTTCTCTTAGAATTCTTTGCCGCCGCCCGCCATCTGGGCCTTCACACCGCCCTAGACACTTATGTCTCCCTGCCACCGCCCACCCTCGATCCTCTCCTGGATCTCTCCGACCTCGTCCTCCTAGACATTAAACACTTTGACCCCGATCCCGCTCTCGCCCTCACCGGCGCCTCCAGCGCCCCACCCCTCGCCCTGGCCCGTCACCTTGCCTCACGTCAACAACCCCTCTGGGTTCGTCATGTCTTGGTTCCCACTCTTACCAATGATCCAGCTCATTTGCACCGCCTGGCTCAATTTCTCGCCAGTCTCCCCAATCTAGAACGCTTTGAGCTCCTCGCCTATCACAAGCTCGGCGCCTATAAATGGGCCGCCCTTCACCAAGATTATCCTCTTCAAAACATCCCAGAGGCCACCCTCGCCGACCTCCAGG
>CAYJFT010000059.1:0-4409 GCA_964369765.1 uncultured Pseudomonadales bacterium
TCCGCCCCCGCTACCTGCAAACAATCCGCCACCACCCGCGCCCGCAGTGCCGTCAAACCCTGTTCTTCTTGTTTATCAGCCTTGGCATAAGCAAAATAAGGGATAATTACCGTAATTTTTGCCGCATCCCCCCGCTTAAGCGCATCTAACCAAAAAAGCATTTCCATCATATCAGTACTAGACTCCCTCCCCCAAATAGTCTGCACCAAAACCACTTCTTCACCATGCACGCTCGCCCCAGTTTGCACCAGCAAATTACCATCGGGGAAGATTTCTACCGCGCTCTCCTCCACCGTCAACTTAAGCTCCTCCGCCAGCTCCTCTGCCAATTCTCTACTCGCTCTGCCCGCAAAAATCTTCATTCTTGCCCTTATTCTGCCTCTACATTAATTTCTAATTGCGATTCCTCTATATCACTATCATCCAAATTCTCCACCCGCTCATCCAAATTACCTATTAGGAAAAGTTCCAGCCCCTGATAACTCAAACTCTCCCATTCGCCCTTGGTCCACACTTGTTCTGTGCCATCTGCCCCCGTCAGCGTCACCGCTCCACTTGCCTCATCGCGTACCCAGGTTCCCTCCATTGGCTCTGCCGTCATTTCTCCACTAGTATCAGTGAGAAAATAAGTCCCATCATTATTTAACGCCAAAACCACCGTTTCATCGGTATAAACTTGCAAAAATGACACATCTGGAGCTGGTTCTTCTACCACTGTTTCCACTTCTCCCGCCCCCTCGTTTACTACAATATTTTTTCCATTTAAACCATCATTAGTAATTACCCAAATCAACAAAACTATTACTAATACCATCCCCGCATACAAAACAAATTTATTATTTTTTGTCATTTTTACCTTTCATTTTTGTCCCCATTTTATCTCTACTTTTACCCTTCCGCTTTTATGCTCCCAATTCTTTTTCCAAAGCGCCTAATAACTCCTTTTGACTCATTTTCTCTTCTTGTCCACGCACACTTTGCTCTCCCCCCTGCCCCCGCCCGTCCCGCCAACGCACACTCACACCCTTACTCTCAATCTCACCATCGCCTACAATCAACATTACTGGCACCTGAGCTACTTGGGCGTCGCGAATTTTAGCATTCAGCCGCTCACTTCGCTCGTCTATCTCTACTCTAAAATTCGCCTCACCAAGCACCCCCGCCAACTCCTGAGCATACTGATTATGCCTATCCGCAATCGGCAATATTCGCACTTGCTCGCCCGCCAACCACACTGGCAACCGCCCCGCATAATGCTCTAATAATACCCCAATCATCCGCTCATAAGAACCAAAAATTGCCGCATGAATCAACACCGGCACCCGGCCCGCCCCACTCTCATCTATATATTCACAGCCAAACCGTCCCGGCAGCTGAAAGTCTAGCTGTATCGTGGCTACTTGCCAGCTCCGCCCCAAACTGTCTTTGATATTCACATCTATTTTTGGCCCATAAAATGCCCCATCTTTTTCTTTGTGGCCATATTTAATTTCCCGTTTAGCCAGTGCCTCAATTAAATTTGCCTCGGCCTTATTCCAAGTCTCTATCTCACCCATAAAGTTTTCTGGCCTGGTCGACAAAAAATATTCAGGCTGCAAACCCAAGCGACCATAATACTCCTGTACCATCTGTAGTAGCCTGTCCACTTCATCCAAAATCTGCTCTTCGCGAATAAACAAATGTGAATCATCTTGGGTAATCTCGCGCACCCGGAAAAGTCCATTTAGTTCTCCAGACTGCTCATTACGAAGAACATGGCCAATTTCAGTATAACGAATTGGCAAATCCCGGTAGCTCCGCTGTCTGCTCTTGTATATCAAAACATTAAACGGGCAATCCATTGGTTTTAGACAAAAATCTTGCTCATCCACCTGGAACACAAACATATCATCTCGATAATGATCCCAATGCCCAGAAGTTTGCCACAGATGAGATTTAGCAATTTCTGGCGTCTTGATTTTTTTATAACCATAACGCCGGCGCAATTTCTGTCCAAACTCTTCCAGTGCTTCCCACACCGCCAAGCCTTTGGGATGCCAATAAATTGCCCCCGGACTACTGCTATCCAGCGAAAACAAATCTTGCTCGCGACCAATCCGCTTGTGATCTCGTTTTTTTGCTTCCTCCAACCAAGTCAAATACTCCTCCAAGGCCACCTGACTTTCATAAGCTGTCCCATAAATCCGTGTCAGCTGTTGCCGCTTTTCATCTCCGCGCCAGTATGCCGCTGCTACCCGCAATAATTTCCAAGCTTTAATCTCACTCACTCGCTCTACATGCGGCCCCCGACACAAATCAATCAGATAACCCGCTTCAAACGCCGCCGCAAAATCCCACCCGGCGATTTTTTGCTTGTCCAAAACTTCATTTTTGTCCTTGGGCGCCAGACTATACAAGCTAATCCGCTCATCATTGGTAACCGCATCCAAAATCTCTTGCTTATACTCATTATCAGCAAAAAATCGCCGCGCCTCTGGCAAATCTACCACCAACTCTTTCATCGTCCAGCCCGCCTTGATAATCTTACCCATTTCTTTTTCCCATTTGGCAAATTTATCCGGGCCTATCTCTACCCCCGCTGCCTTTTCCAGGTCAAAATAAAAGCCCTCGGCTGTCGCCGGCCCCATCGCCATTTTCACCTTGCCCACCCCCAGGTCCCGCAATACTACCGCAGTTAATACATGCTCGCAGCTATGGCGCAATTTCTCTCGCTCAGCCTCCAATTCACTTTTTTCTCCTAAGTTTTGTGCTTTCATAAACTCTTTCATCCTCACATTTATTTCTTTTTACTACTCTATTTTACTACTATTATTATAACACCCCCTTGCAACTTTTCTCCAAAAGGTTTATACTATTCTTATGACACTTAGGCACAATCTTTATTACTTTCTCCTCCAAAGCGGCTTTGACACCAGCGACCGCCTGATTTTGGCCGGCCTTATCTTTCTTATCGTCCTCTCTTTCTTGGTTTTTGCCCGTCTTTTATCCGAGCTGATTATCACTCAATTAGAAAACAAATTTCAAAACGGCCAATTCAAAATCTGGCTTAGCATCACCAATAATCTTAATTATCCTTTTATTATCCTCACTGCCTTACTAGCCGCCAGCTTTACCTTTTACCTCCCTCTCCGGCTTAGCCAAATTATCGATGGCATTTATCTTTTCATCTTGGTTTTCCTGTTCATCAATTTCTTGCGCGAGGTCATCAGCAATTCCATTCACATCTTTCTCCTTAATAAAAAAGATGTTTCCCCAGAGGCCATCAAAACTGTTATCAACTTTACCAATGTCACCACCTTTATAGTCCTCTGGATTTTGGCTATTTTGATCTTCCTCCAATTCTCTGCTGTTGACACTCAAGCCCTTTTAAGCGGCTTAGGCGTAGCTAGTGTCATCGTTGCTTTTTCTTTTCAGAGTATGCTCAAAGATGTTTTTGCCTTTTTCTCTATTTACATTGATCGCTCTTTTGCTGTGGGTGACTATATTGTTTTTGATAATATCGAGGGCACCATCAAAGAAATTCGCCTCCGTACCACTCGCATTACTGCCCTAGGCGGCAATGATGCCATTATTCCCAATGACAAAATCACCTCTGGCATCGTGGAAAACTACAATCGCCTTCCCCGCCGCCGCGTTTCTATTAATTTTACCGTCCAAAACAATCTCTCTGCCACCCGCAGCAAAGAATTTATTGAGCAACTTTTTGCCAATCTTACCAGCGATACCAATCTTTTAGACAAAATTGATTTTCGCACCGCTGTTTTAGACGACATCTCTTCCTTGGGTATTCGCTACAAAGTCATTTACTTTTTTCGCTCTGGTGATTATTTAGACCACTTGGAACACAAACAGCGTGTTATTCACCTGATTATGCAAACCCTCACCGCTAATAAACTCAAACTAGTCTCTGCCCCCGAACTCAGTTTGGATTCTAGTCCCAATTTGGGTGAGTAAGTTTTCTCTCCCAAAAAATAATTAGACAAATTTTCCCCTTTTTCCAAATTCAACTCAGCAAATTTTCTTATTTTCAAGCCAAATTCATTAATCTCCTCCCTTTTTTTTTACCATTTTTTAGATAGTACCAAAAAGGCCCAAAATGGTACCATTTTGGGCCCTAGCTATTTTTTCCTTCTGGAATTTTCCAAAAAACCTCGTCTTTTTTTACCACACTTTATATATTTTATAAAAAATCTATAAATCTCCCCTCCAAATTCCCCCGCCTTACTTTACTCTTTTGTCCGCAAAATCAAACCCGCTTCATTGGCAAAAACCACATTACTCTCGTTCACAATTTCACTCCTTTTCCACTCTACTATTTTTTCCAAGTCTTCGCTTAGCAAAACTAAATAGCTTACTCCCTCCTGGCGCCAAAAAGACCCGCTTTTCGCCCCCCCCCCCCCATTGGCCCA
>CAYJFT010000059.1:4419-5057 GCA_964369765.1 uncultured Pseudomonadales bacterium
TTTTTTCTCCTGAGCTTCTATAACAAAAAATACAACCCCCCCCCCCGCCGCCCCACCCCCGCCGGGGCGGGCCCCCACCACCCGCTCTTCGCCTAATATCTGCTCCAGCCTCTTTTCCCGCTCACTATAATCATAATTATGCGTCCGTAAAATCCCCTGATTACTCAGATATGTCCGCCGCCCCGCCAGCCCCGGAATCACACTGGCCCGCTCCATCACCTCATTCTCATCACTCACCGCCACCACCTCCTCCTCCCCCACCACCTCCCGAACCGCCGCCAAAAGCTCCAACATCTCCTCGCTATAATAACCACTACTCTCTTCTCCTCGCCACGTCCTCCCCCAGTAATCGCTGGTATTATGCACCGTGCGCGGCAGCAGCAAACCCACCACCACTATCACCCCCGCTCGCCGCAACCATAGTCCCCAATCTAATCCAGTCCGCTTAACTTGACCCCGCTCCCACCACCTAGCCAAAAGCACACCGGTTAAAATCGTCAGACTCCAAGCCGCCAAAATCAAAAAATTAAAAGTGTTTAGGCCTCCTACACTTTGCACCGTGTTCATGCCCACCACTCCCCACAATAATACTCCCGGATAAAAAAACCACAAATTTTCCCCTCTCATTACCTGCCTCA
>CAYJFT010000060.1:0-4801 GCA_964369765.1 uncultured Pseudomonadales bacterium
TTCCGGTGATGTTGCCGGCGATTAAAAAAATTGAAGTGAAGCGTTATGGCGATGGGCGCCGGGCATAACTTTATTTTTTGCGTGATAAAATTGGTAAGAGTGCTACCAAAGTCAAAGAAGCAAGTGTTAGATAGGCAGAAGCGTCTTGCCTAAGGGCAAAGCGAGCTGCGGACTTTTTACAAAAAAACATAATTATCAATTGGGCTGCCAGGGTGAGGAGCGGGCAGTAGATTTTTTGTGCTTGGCTGGGTATGTGATCCTGGAGCGGAATATTTCATATAAAAATGATGAAGTGGATATAATTGCCCTAGATGTGGAGCATGATGAAGTGGTTTTTGTGGAGGTGAAAAGTTGGGTTGGGGGGGACTATTGGGGCGCTCCGTGGGGGGCGGGGGAGAGGCGAAAAATGCAGGCGCAGGCGCGGTTAGGGGGGTATTATATGAGAGAAAAGCGGGAGCGGCGGGATTATCGTTTTGATATAGTAACGGTGGTGGGGGAGCGGGTGGAGCATTATGAGAATGTTAGTTGGTTGTTTTGAGGGGTTTTGGGGGATAAAAATGGATTTTTGCTTGATAAGAAGTGGTTTTTTGAAAAAAAGGGTATATAACATTCCGTCCGCATGCGGACGGAATTTAAAAATAGTTAATTTTTCTTGATACAAAGATGTTATTTTAGCAGAGAAAATTTGCATTTTAGTTATAGAGAAAGCATTTTTTCAATTTAAGATAAAGGGTATATAACATTCCGGCCACGCGTGGACGGAATTTAAAAATAGTTAATTTTTGTTGATATAAAGGTATTTTTTTTGGTATTAAAAAAGACCAAGGTACTTATATGAATTTTTGCTCATTAAAATGTGAGATATTTGTGAGATTTGAGGGGAGAATATATGTATGAAAGAAATAAATTCAAACAGACTTCTTGATGAATTGATAAAAATCATTGAAGAAGCAAAAAAACAAGCGGCAAGTAGTATTAATTCTGCCCGGGTAAAAATGTATTGGCAGCTGGGGTATAGAATTCATGTTGAATTACAAGAAGGAAAAAATCGTTCTGATTATGGAATTAGCTTGATTATGGAGTTGGCCCGGGTTTTAGAAAAAACTTATGGTAGTGGTTTTGGTGAGCGTCAGTTGGAAAGGGCGAGAAAATTTTATCAGTTTTATCCAATTGCGTCCGCGGTGCGGACGCAATTGAATTGGATGCAATATAAATTGCTTTTACACATTAATGATGATGATAAAAGAGAGTATTATGAATTAGAGGCAGTTAATAACAATTGGACGGGCAGAGAATTAGAAAGACAGATAAATTCGCAGCTTTATGAGCGATTGCTCTTGAGTAATGATAAAGAAAAAGTCTTGGCGATGGCGCGCAAAGAAAAGACCCCAGAGAGAGCTAGTGAAATTATCAAAGACCCGATGATTTTGGAGTTTTTGGGACTAGAGAAAAAGTCGTTTTATTATGAGGAGGATTTGGAGCGGGCTTTAATCGATCATTTGCAGAGTTTTCTTTTGGAGCTGGGGAATGGGTTTGCTTTTGTGGCTAGGCAGAAGCGAATTTTGATAGAGGATGATGAGTTTTTTGCTGATTTAGTGTTTTATAATCGCTTATTGCGCTGTTTTGTGGTGGTGGAGCTTAAAACAAAAAAATTAACTCATCAGGATATGGGGCAATTGCAGATGTATGTAAATTATTATGATAGGGTAGAGAAAACTGTAGAGGAAAATCGGACGATTGGGATACTTCTTTGTACCAGTAAAAATGAGACGGCGGTGAGAATGACATTGCCAGAGGGGAATAAAACCATTGTAGCTAGTGAATACAGTTTGTATTTGCCAAGTAAGGAGCAATTAAAGGAGGAAATAAATGCGGTGAGAGTACAACTGAGAGAGAAAAAGGGATTGGGATAGGGTATATAACATTCCGGCCACGCGTGGACGGAATTTAAAAATTGACTTTTTTTCTTGATACAAAGGCTTTATTTAGAGGATAAAAAAAGACCAGGGTAGTTATATGAATTATTTTTGCCCGAAAAGTGGGGTAAATAGTGGTTTTCATACAAAATTCTGGATGAAATCGACATTTGGCGAGGAAAAATGCTTGATCCAGAGGGCTATTTTTGCATATTTTGATACTTTTTGATATAATATAGGTGTTCTTTGAAAACTAAAAATCAAATTGAGGAGGAGAAAAGGATGAATAAGTATGTGGAGTTTTGTATAGAGAATTTTCCTGTTAATCCAAAAGACAAAAATAGTTTTTTGGTTACTGATGAAGCAAGAGGGCGAATGATTGAAGAATTGGGTTTTTGGGCGGAAAATAGCCCGGAGTTGGATGCTTATTTGCGAGAGCAAGTGCGGGATTTGGCGATTATTTTGCCAGATAGGCAGCCAGTTGGTAAATTGAAAAACTATTTTGACTACCAGCTAGATAGATATGAATTGGGTGGCTGGTGTTTTGGAGCAGTAATATCCCTGGCGCTTTTTTTGGATGAGCGGACCAAGGTAGAGCGGGGGAGAATAGAAAGTGCCCGGGGAGATAGTTTAAATCATGCTTGGTTAAAAATAGAATTGACGCCGGGGGAAATAATTTATTATGACCCGGCTTGGGGGTATGTGGCGCCTTATGAGAGATTTCTAGCGGCAATGGAGCCAGAGATAGTGATGGAGATAGAAACGACGATGATTAAAGAGATGGTTTTGGCTTTGCCCAATGATGAATATTTTATGAATCGCAAGAAATTGCCTAGAAATGAGCGAGTAGTAACAGTGCCTTTTGATAGGGCGGAGAAGGCAGGACTTTATTCGTTTAGAGGGCATTTGCGGCTGAGGGTAGAGGGAGGAGAGATAGTTAAGGTAATGGCGCTCTTTAGATGATGTTGTCAATAATTTGATTGTAAGTTTTAAAAGTGACCCGTTCTGAAAAGAGCGGGTTTTTTGCGGGATGGGGGAATGATTTGACAAAGAGAAAAAAGAGTTGTAGAATGAGTACATAATTCCAACTTGATGGTTAGTCCCAGAGTTTGAAGGGTGGAGTAAAAGGAAAAAGATGAGTAAAAATTGGCAAAAGATTTTTGGTTTGGCTCTAACAATGGCTGTTTTGAGCTGGGTGAGTTTTGGGGAAGCCCAGGCGCAGGTGAAGCTTAGAACCGTGGCGGATTGGGAGGCGGGTAGTATAGTACTTCTTAATGGCTATAAATTTGTGAAACTTAATGGCCCCGGGGGCGATGGAGTTTTTATGGCGATGGAGGCAGTTTGTAATATTGCGGATAATGATAGCGTGGTGATTGAGCAGGTAGGGGAGGGGACGGATGAGAATTTTACTCTCTCGGTGAGTAATGCAGTGGGAATGGGGCCGCAGTGTAGCTGGAGCGCAGAGACAGCGGATGGAACTGCGGTGGAGGCTAATTGGATTACTATTCCAGATCCTAGTAATAATAGAATGACTGGTTGTACGATTCAAATTCCCAAGCTTAGTGAAGAAACAATATTTACTCCTACAGTAACAAATTGTAATATGGGTGGAGAGCTTAGCTCTAGCGTAACGGTGAAAACACCACCTAAAACTATGGCCGAGGTGACTGATGAATATATTGCCACTATGCCCACCTGTACCCAAGATTCTTGCCCTGAGGGAGCAACTCTGGAGCTAGAAGATGAGCGAGATGGAAAGATATATACTGTGCGCAAACTTCCTGATGGCAATTTATGGATGGTGGATAATTTGGCCTACGGCGGCTCCACCGACTCCTGCGCCAACAAAACTGCCTTCTCCGGTAATGGCTCTGCCTCTTATACCAATCGCTTTGGCAGCAATACCTATGGAGATTGTGTCGACCCTGCCGGCACCGCCGGCAATGCTTGTGCCACAGGCGGCGCACTCGCCGGAGAATGTGGCTATCTCTACAACTGGCAAGCTGCAATGCAAAATCCATCGGCATACTATAATGGTGGGACTTCTATTTCTCAAGATAATGTCACTGGACTTTGTCCCACAGGCTGGACTCTCCCCACCGGCAATACTTCTGGACAATTCCAAGCATTAGGAAACGCTGGTTCTTGGACTCACGCTCAATGGGCTGATTCCACTCTCTTTAACGGCATTTTTTCAGGCAGCTCTAGTAGCTCGGGTTCGCTGGGCAATCAGGGGTCCTACGGCAACTGGTGGTCTAGTACGGAGAATGGGGCTTACCATGCGTACTTCTTGCACTTGAGTAGTAGCTATGTCCTTCCGGCGTACGTCGGTAGCCGGTACCATGGCTACTCTATTCGTTGTCTGAAAGAAGTGCTGCCCGCGGCGCCAACGAGTATGCAAGATGTAAGTGATGAGTATATTGAGTGGATGCCCACCTGTGAAGATGAGAGTAATTGCCCGGCTGGGGCAACCTTGGAGCTAGAAGATGAGCGGGATGGGAAGATGTATACTGTGCGCAAACTTCCTGATGGCAATTTATGGATGGTTGACAATCTAGCCTACGGCGGCTCCACCGACTCCTGTGCCAATAAAACTGCCTTCTCCGGCGATGGTTCATCCTCTTATACCAATCGCTTTGGCAGCAATACCTATGGAGATTGTGTCGACCCTGCCGGCACCGCCGGCAATGCTTGTGCCACAGGCGGCGCCCTTGCTGGCCAATGCGGCTACCTTTACAACTGGCAAGCAGCGATGCAAAATGCATCGGCATATTATAATGGCGGGACTTCTATTTCTCAAGATAATGTCACTGGCCTTTGTCCTACCGGCTGGACTCTCCCCACAGGTAATACTAGTGGACAATTCCAGGCTCTAGGAAATGCCG
>CAYJFT010000061.1:0-600 GCA_964369765.1 uncultured Pseudomonadales bacterium
ACCAATTTGGGGGGCCACAAGCTGATTGTCGCCATCAACTAAAGTCTGACGCTGTGAATATTGATCATAAGTGCCAAAAAAATCGCTAAAAACTAGCTGAACGGTGCCAGAGGTGGGATTGTCAAGCTCTAAATGCAAGGCTTGGCCAGCATTAGCAGTCAGACCAGTGGGCTGGAGGTCACTGAGACTATAGGTGAAATTGAGTTTTTGCTGATTATAAAGAGTTAAATTGGGGTTAATGGCAATGGTGTTGGGACTAGCAAAAACCGCTCTCGGAGCCAGAGAGAAAAGAATCACTAAGCTAAATAAAAGTCCAGACAAGACCGATAATAATTTTTTCATCGTGTTTCTGGACAGAATGAGTGATATTATATCAGTTTGAGCGAGAAAATCAAGAAAATAGTGGCCTTAAATTAGACTGGTAAAAAAAGACTGATTAAAAATGATAGCGCTGACGATAGCGGCGCAGACAGTAAAAAGCGACCAAGAGAGTGATAAGCTCGGCGATGGGGATGGCCAGCCACACTCCGGTTGTACCCAAGAGTTCTGGCAGAAAAAGGAGCAAGGGGACAGCCAAAAAAAGCGAGCGCAAAAAAGCAA
>CAYJFT010000061.1:610-4521 GCA_964369765.1 uncultured Pseudomonadales bacterium
TAAAAAGGGTAGAGGTAAAAATATTAATGCCCATAAAAAGATAGGCAAAAGAGAAAATGCGCATGCCAGTGACAGTGAGGTCATAAGTGGGACTATTTTGGTCAATAAAAGCATTGGAGAGCTGAGGGGCAAAAATTAGGGTGATTAAAAAAGTCAATAAAGAGACTAGGAGTACAAAGCCCAAACTAACCCGAGTAATTTTTTGTAATTGCAAATGATTTTTGGCCCCATATTTATAACTGATAATGGGTAAAACGCCAAAACAATAGCCCATATAGACGGCGGTTTGCAATATTTGAATATAAATAATAATGCTAATGGCAGCCACTCCAGCTTCACCAGCCAAGCGTAAGAGAATGAGATTGAAAAGAAAGGTGGTAATGGCTACAGAAATATTGCTAATAAATTCCGAGGTGCCATTGGAAAGAGCGAGCAGCAGGCGCGTGGGTTGCCAAACTGGGCGGAGAAAATGGAGTAGGGAATGACGATTGAAAATAAAATACAAAAGACCAAAAAGACCGGGAACCAGACAACCAATGCCAGTAGCCAAGGCGGCCCCAGCAATGCCCCAGCCAAAAATAGCAATAAAGAGCCAGTCAAAAAAAATATTGGCTAAACCGCCAATCAGACAAGCGCTAAGGCCGATGGTGGGTTTACCGGTAGTAACAAAAAAGGTCTGAGTAAAGACCTGGAGAAAAAAAACCGGAAAGAAAAAGGCAATGGGGCGCAAATATGCAAGGGCAAAGGGCATTAAGGTTTCACTGGTGCCCAAAAAGATGAGGATTTGACCGGGAAAAAGTAGGCTAAAGAAGGCAAAAATGATGCCAGTTGCTAAGCCAACTAAATAGATTAGGGTAAAAAAGCGCCGGGCAATAATTTCTTGATGTTGACCCAAAAACTTACCAATTACGGCACTGCCACCGGTGGCAAACATCAAAGCAACACCGGTGACTAGATTAAAAATTGGGGAGACTAAATTAATTGCTGACAAGCCGTGCTCACCAACAAAATTAGCCACAAAAAGACCATCGACAACAATATAAAAAGACATAAAAACCATCATGGTGATGGTGGGTAGGGCGAATTTTAAGAGCGAGATGGTAGTAAAATTGCGGCCAAGAGTAGTTTTATGCATATCTTGGCCGCTTCAATTTTATTCGCAGGTAAAAGTAGCAGTGGGTGCCCAAGCCGAGAAACTATTCTGGCTACTGCAGTCGCGGCAAGCCGAATAAGAATAGCGTAGGTAATTGAGCTGACCCAAACTGAAACCATCAACAGTAAAGCTGACTTCATTATTACCATTGGCCGAGACAATTTGATTATAGATGTCGCTATAACCGGCTTTACTGCCAATTTGGACTCGGTATTGCCCGGCGCCACTGACGCCAGGGATTTTAATAATTGTTTTCCAGCTGTTTTCACCGCTGCGTTGACAGGGATCAGCAATAGCAGCTTGGGTAGGTTTGTCTAGGGAGTAATTGGTGTTAAGGGTGAAATTAATATTGGTGGCCGGGGCGGTAACAGTAGAGACATTGCTGGTATTAACGTCGCTACCATTGACTTGCAAGGACACGCGGATATTATAATTTTCGCCGGTAGTGGCTTTGTCATATGACCAATATTGACCGTCATTATTAGGCGCTTCAATGACTTGCCAGACTTGATAGTCATTGTCTTGGGTGCGCTTGCCAGAAATAACTAGGCGCGAATTGGCATCTAGGGGACCATTAATGGTGACCTGACCAGAGACTTTGGCTCCGGGGACGGGAGTAGCCTGGGGAGCGGGGGTGGGGGTGGGTGGGGCGGTGGCGGTAGAATTGATGACAAAATCAACTTTGGTGTCGCCAGAGTTGGCTAAATGTTGCTGACTAGATTTGCCCAAACTATTGCCTTGACTATCAACCATAATGGCATAGACATTGTAGTTTTGTGTACCACTGACATCCGAGATAATAAAAGGGACATTATGTGAACTGGCGGCTAGGCTTAACCACAAGACGTCTTGGGGGGAAGCAGTATGCATTAGATGCACACTGGCGCCGGTAGGGATATAACCATTGATTTGAATATTACCACTGATGGTGTGAACTTCATTGGTAGGAGTAATACCTAAATCATCCCAGTCAACATTAATGGGCAATTGAATGCTAAGAGCGGGGGCAGTGACCAAGACAGTATCAGAAGTTTTTACCCGAGAACCACCAGAGAAAAGAGCAGCACGGACTTCATAATTATGACCGCTAAGAGCACTTGGATATTTCCAGGTGAGGTCGCCACTAACTGGAATACGGACCATAGTGTCGGTAAACTCATCACTACTACCAGAGGGACGAACAAAAATACCCACTTCTTCTTTGTCAGTGGATTCTGGGGTAAGACCGGTGAAAACAATGCTGCCACCCAAAGTAGCGGTTTCACTAGTAGTTTGACCACTGCCGGGAATAACTTCAGTGCTAGGATTCAAGACCCGGTAACCCAAAACACCAATAATAGCAATCAAGACTAAAACAAGCCAAAGCCAAAATAAATTTGGTTTTTGTTGGAAACTTTGAGATGAATGTTTATTTTTCTTCATCAGAGACCTCTCTATATTTATTAACTTATTTAGTATAGCATAAAAATAATGAGAAGATGGGGGAAATTTTAGCAAATGATGGTGCTATGGAGTGGTTTGAGAGAAAAAGAGAAAAAAGTAGGCTATAATTAAGAATTATGCGTGATCAAAGACTAGATAAACTAGCTGCTACCCTGGTGGGACAATCTTTACAGGTTACAGCAGGCGAGAAAATTGCCTTGCGGTTAGTAGGGATAGAGGGAATAGAATTGGCCCGAGCTTGTGGGGAGGAAATTGTCCGGGCCGGGGGACTTTGGAGTGTGAGACTAAGTGATGAACAAATGGAAGAGTTTTTTCTAAGCCAAGCTAATGAGCAGCAACTCACATCTAAGCCAGATTTGGCCGAGTATGAGGCCAGTTATTTTGACAAGCATCTGACCATTATAGCCGAGAGTAATGTAAATAATCTAACTAATATTGAGAGTGAAAAACTGCTTTTGCGCTCGCGCTTGAGTAAAAAAACTCGGGAAATTATTATGAGTAAGCCCTGGGTTTTAACCTATTATCCTACACCGGCGATTGCTCAGGCAGCTGGGATGAGTCTGCGAGATTTAGAAAATTATATTTTTGCTAGCTGTAATCAAGATTGGGCCAAAATGGGCAAGAAAATGGCGGCTTTGGCAGAGCGTTTAACCAATCAAGACCTGGAAATTATTGGCAAGTGGACCAAATTGCACCTGAGTACCAAGGGGATGAACTGGGTGAGTGATGATTATCGCTCTAATATGCCTGGGGGAGAAATTTTTACCTCGCCCGTGGTAGAGAGTGTGGAGGGGGTGATATATTTTGATTTTCCGGTCTCGCGTCACGGCAAAACTATCAAGGGGATAGAGTTGACTTTTGAAAAAGGGGTGGTGGTAAAGGCGGTGAGCGAGACTAATCAAGACTATTTAGAGGCGCTTTTGGCCACAGATGCGGGAGCTAAGCGGGTGGGCGAGATAGCTTTGGGCTTAAACCCTGGCTGCGACCGTTATTTAGACAATGTTCTTTTTGATGAGAAAATGGCTGGGACAATTCATTTGGCCCTAGGGGCAGGCTTTCCCGAATGTGGAGCGGGGGTAAATCAGTCGGCGCTGCATTTGGATATAGTCAAAGAGATGCGGGGGAAGGATTGCTTACTTAAAGCCGGAGGTAAAGTGATAATGAGGGCAGGGAAAATAGTGAAATAGGCTGGAAAAAAGTAAGAAAACAAGAAAGCTTAAAAATAATGCAATTATCAATTATTATAGTCTCTTATAATACCAAAAAATTGACTTTGGCGGCGATAGAGTCGGTGCGGGTGAGTTTGCGGGCGAAT
>CAYJFT010000062.1:0-4281 GCA_964369765.1 uncultured Pseudomonadales bacterium
TTGGTGGGTTTGGGTGTCGTCGTCGGCTTTGGGGTAGTCGTGGGTGTTGTTGTGGGTCGAGGTGTATTCGAGGGAGTAGTGGTTGGCGCCGGTGATGGCTCATCATCATCATCATCTGTTGATCCGCTACCGCCAGAGCCACTATCTGAGTCACTGTCCTGGGTAGAACTTGAATCCTCATTAGGGTCGCTGCTCGGACTGGAGCTTGGAGAGCTACTGGGAGAGGGACTAGGAGAACTGCTTGGAGAGCTGCTTGGAGAGCTGCTATCCGAGTCATTGCCAGAACTGCTGTCCGGGCTAATTGCTGGATTTTCTGGGTCTAGACTTGGACTATCACTGGGCTTAAATTCCTCAGTGCTACTACTGGGGTCGGTGTTTGCCCCAGTTTTGGGGCTATTAGAGTTTTGTAGGGCTAAAACTAGCGCTACAATTACGGCAATAATTACTATTATTGCCGTAAGAATGTTTTTCTGTTTGTTACTGAGTGGCTTTCTCAGCCGTCTGTTCCTACTCTTTTTATTACTTTTTTTCATTAAACTTATCCTCCACATTATTTTTTTATGTTTAGGCGCTAGGCGCCGAAAAAAGTAAGTCAATTTATATAAAACAATTTCTTTTTTTAAAGAACCTCTAAAAGCGAAAAATTTTCGCTTGATGAAAATTTTTCGCGTTCTAGAAATTGATAGCTCATAGTATATCATAATATCCTATAATAGTCAAGCTTTTTAGGAGTGGAGCAAAGCGCAAATTGCGATTTGCACGAAAGCTATTTTTGTGTTAAAATGTCTTTATGAAAAGAAAAGCAGCTTTTACTTTAATAGAATTAATGGTTGTGATTGCAGTGATTGCAATCTTAGCTACTCTGGGGGTGATTAGTTATACCACTTCTTTGCAGCGCTCGCGGGATGGAGTGCGCAAGGCCGATATTCAGAATATTGCTCAGGCTTTGATTTTGTATCGGGCGGATAATAATGGTTATCCCACAGTGGCACAATTTGAGGATAAAATTTTGGTAGAAGAGAATTATATGGCGGCAATCCCCAAAGACGAGGCAGCGGCAGAGAATAATCAAGATTATGTTTATGCTTGTACTGATAATAGTAATGCTTCTGACGATTATTGTCGAACTTTCTCTCTTTGTACCCCAGAGCCTTTGGAATATCCCATGGGTAATGCTAATTCTGAGTTGAATACCAAGTTGGTGACTTGTACCAATGAAGGTGAAGACTCTAGTGCTTGTGAGTATTATTGCGTGGCCAACCCTTAGAATGACAAGGTGAAAAAAACAAGGCAAGTTAAAAAAGTTCGGCAAGAGCAGAAACAAAAAAGTCAGGAAGCTTTTACTTTGGTAGAATTGCTGGTAGTTTTGGGGATATTTAGTGTGTTAATGGCGGCGCTGCTGCAGTTTTTGACTAATTTTTTGAACTTGCAATACAGCGCCGAGGCCAGGACTAGAATTCGTAATGAAGGTAATGTAGCTATAGATCAGATAGAGTTTTTGGTTCGTAATGGAGTGACAATTCCCAATGTTTGCCGGGAAAAAGCTGAGGCAGAAAGTTCTGGTGATACGCCAGGATGTCATCGGGAAGAGGGAGCTAATTGTCAAAATCTCAAGGTTAATCTTAATGATAATGGGGAAATTGTCAAATATGAGGCCAAAGTAGATGATGAGGGGGCGATTGTCTTGATAGAGACGCGGCAAAATTTGGATATTCCTGAGGAAATGCTGATCCAAACGCGGATTTTAACGGCTATAGAGGGTCAGACCAAAAATGCCCCGGTGCAAGTAATGGACGCGGTGCGGGTGGCAGAAGCCAATGAGGTGATAGAAGACCGGGGTGAGGATGAAGAGATGATGAAAAATTTTGGTTTTAGTTGCGTTTTGGATGAATTTACTGGTGGCTTACTGGTGACAATTCAAGTGCCTATGGAGGTAAAAAGACAGTCAATTCAGGCCCAAGAAGATGAGCAATTGCAGATTTATGAGCAATTGACCAGAGAAGTAGCGGTGCGCAATCGCTTTACTTATGAATAAGTTTTAATTATTATAGGGAGCGTCAATATTTAATTGGGTAAAGCTTTGCCCCAAGGAAACATTTTTGATTTCACCGCTAAAGTTATTATAATCGACACCAATATTGATTTGGGCGGTTTCTGGGGAGCCAGTGCAAGGACTATTTGTGCCAGCAATATTGGTAAGACTAAGAGTATAAGTAGTGCCGGGGTTGGCGGGGCAAATAATGATTTGCTCGCTGCCATTATTCCAAACTATTTCTGTTTGGTCCTGAGCAAGAGCTACGCTGTTTAGCCGAGAGCAAAAAGTAGGCCAAGAATTGCTATCGCGCAGATTGCGAAAAGTGTTTAGACATGATTGGGCTTGGTCAGTGGCTAGAGAGCTCTGGCGAGTATCTTCTACAGTGCGGGCGGTATAAAGGAGGGTGAGGCTGAGACCAGTAAGAATAACAGAGATAAGCCCCACGGCGACAATTACTTCTATTAAACTAAAAGCATCTTGGGTGACAGGAGGGTGATTGGCTAAAGTTTGATGGTGTTTATTGGAGAGATTTGACATAATAAGTATTCTATTTTATCCTAATATTTTCTAAATTAACATTCTTCTGTTTGGGCAAAACAATCATCAAGATCGTCGTTGGGGCAAAAACAGCCAGCAGTGACCACGCCACCATTGGTTAGGTCAAAACGATAAAGCATGCCATTGGGATTGCCAATAATAAAGCGAACTTTTTCTGGGGCTTGGTCGGTGAGGGTATACAAATCTTGGCCTAAAAAGTTTAATTGGCCAAAAACGGAGTCAAAACTGATTTGGGCAATTTCTGGCTGAACATGGAGACTATAGCTGCTAGGGAGATAAAGAATGTCGTTTTGGTCTACAGCAGGGTCGGCGGGGGAGCTGGGTGAAATTTGGCCATTGGTGCAGACGGGAAAAACTTGCAATTTAAGTGGTTCTGGGGTTTGGGCGGGGTCGGTGGGGGTGGAGGAAGAATTGTCTGGAATAGTCATATTCCAAGATTGAAGCTGAATGTTTAAAAGTGCTTGGGCGTCTTTGGAGGAAGTTGGGTTGCAAACACCATAGCCGCGATTACCGTTTTTGGCATAATTTTGGGCGGTTTTGATAAAAGCTTGGAGATTATAAGCGGTTTGTTCCAATTCTTCGCGCTCGCGGAAAATGAAAAAATTGATCATGCCAATGCTAAAAATCAGGCCAACAATACCAATTACAACCAAGATTTCTATTAGGGTAAAGCCGGGGCGGGCAGTGGTCTGATTAGGATAAGCGGGCAAAAAGCGTTCTTTTTTCATAAAGTCATTATAGCACAAAATTATTTTTTGGTAAATTGCTCACTGATAATTTGCTCTGCGGGGATGTGTTTTTCTTGGCTGAGGAAGGCAGTGGCATCATCAATCATTTTTTGATTGCCGCAAAAGTAGTACTGAGCTTTTTGATTGGTGGGTAGTTCTGGGAGAATGTCGGTGACACGGCCGGTGAGACCCTGATATGCGGGGCTGGGTTGGGAAACAATGGGGACAAAAGTGAAATTGGGGAAGCTGTCGGCGAGTTCCTGGAAAGTTTCTAGCCAGAAAAAATCGCTGTCGTGGCGCAGGCCCCAGTAAAGAGTGATAGGGCGAGGGTCTTGATGATTTTGCAGGCGGTCGGTGATCATGCTTTTGATGGCGCTGATACCACAGCCGGTGGCAAAATAATAGAGGGCGCTGATACTAGGGTCATCACGATAAGTGAAATGGCCCAAAGGGGCGATGACGGTGGCGGTGGCGCCAAAGGCTAGATTTCTAAGATAGGTGACGCCGGGGCCAGCGGGGCTGTGGTCTACCAGGAGTTCAAAGCTGGAATTGACATCGGGGCGATCAGACATAGAGTAGGCGCGGGCGGTGGTGGGGTCGATTTGAAACATCACATATTGCCCGGCTAGGTTTTCAATGGTGGTGGGTTGGACTAGCTCAAAACGGTATTGCGAGAAAGTGTCATTATAATCGATTCTGTCTGCCAGGCGGACAGTGTATTGTTGAGGTGGGTTCATTGTAGTCTTTCTAAAAATAGTCTGTAAATTTTATGCTATAATAGCATGTTCTGCTAAAAATGCAAGGGGGTGGGGGAAGTTTTTATGGTCGCATGGCTCAGTTGGTTAGAGCGCACGATTCACATTCGTGAGGTCCCAGGTTCGAATCCTGGTGCGACCACTTTATTGTGGGGGAAGGTGATTTTTTGGTTTGCAGAAAAACTAATATGTAGTATAATGTAAT
>CAYJFT010000063.1:0-4261 GCA_964369765.1 uncultured Pseudomonadales bacterium
AATAATATCATTGAAAATATAAATACTACTAGCCAAAATACAAAAAGTCAAAAAAGCATAAAAAGTGGTCACAAAATAAGGCATCCCATCTGGCTGTACCGAAAACAATAAACCAGAAAAAACCAGCGGCGCAAACATCACTAGGTTTTTTAACCACTGTCGCGGCCGCATGCTTTTTACCAATGCCATTAAAGTATTGCTTGCCATTCTACTCATTATAACATATCTACTCCACTCTTCTCACTCACTTCATTGTTCTCTCCAAAAACTTTAATCAATAAATTCATCCTTCTCAAGCCCCCATTTTTATGCTAAAATAGCTATTACTATGGCCCGCAGACGCAAACGAAAAAGCAAAAATCAAAACCTCAACCACTCCGTTTGGCCCTCTATTTTTGGGGTTTTTTTCCTGGTCCTAGCTATCCTAGTCCTCGCTAGCTTCCTGCGTCAGGGCACTCTCCTAGGTGCCATCAATAACTTTTTTGTCGGAAACTTTGGCGCTGGTGCTCTCGTTGTCCCCTTTCTCTGTCTCCAATTTGCTCTAGTTCTTTTCAAAAGTACCTGGGTTTGGTCCCAACCTCTGATGGTCATTGGCGGCTTTCTTTTCTTCGCCGGCCTCACTGGCCTCACTAGTGGCGGCACCGTTGGTAAAGCCACTTTCCAAGCTTTCGCCGGCGCCCTCACTTCCTTTGGCGCCATCCTTTTTTTCCTCGCTCTGATAGTCAGCGGCCTTTTAGTCCTTTTCCAAATTTCTCTCAAAGACATCTTTAATTGGCTCAAAACCTGGAATACCGAGCGCAAACTCAAAGCCGAAATGGCTCTTTTGGCCGACCAAGAAAACCAAGACATCGCTTATGTTGGTCAAGACAATCCTACTGCTTTAGACCCAATTGGCGAAACTGGTAAAAAAGGCCCTTTTGCTTTTCCCAATCTTTTTGCCAATAATTCTCCAGAAACCGCGGCAGAAGAAATCGCTTCTGCAGACCAAGAAATCTCCAGCCCACCTCCCACCTTAGAAAAAATTGACCTCCTTGGTGAAATCAAACCCCTTGCCCCCGCCCCCAGTGACCTGAGCGAAGCTGACCTGCACGCTCCCATCGAGCGTCCCCCGTGGCAGTATCCTAATTTGGAACTTTTGGAAAATACCGATGGTGGTGAAGCAGATCGCGGCGATATTAATGCCAATGCCCAAATCATTGAAAACACCTTGGACTCTTTTGGCATCAAAGCCCGGGTAGTGGAAATCAATCGCGGTCCCTCTGTCACTCAATATGCTCTGGAAATTGCCATGGGCACCAAACTTTCCAAAATCACCGCCCTGGCTACTGATCTTGCCCTCGCTCTGGCCGCCCCGACCGGACAAATCCGGATCGAGGCGCCGATTGCCGGCAAATCGCTTGTCGGCGTTGAGGTTCCCAATCGCAAAGCTGCTTTTGTCACCCTGCGCAAAATGCTCGCCTCTTCTACCCTCAGTAAACATCCCTCCAAACTCGCCGTCGCTCTTGGTCTTGATGTCAATGGCAAGCAAATTGTTGGCGACATCGCCAAATTTCCTCACGCTCTAGTCGCTGGTGCCACCGGCTCAGGTAAATCTGTGGGTATCAACTCTTTCCTTTGCTCACTTCTTTTCCGTTGCAGCCCAGACGAACTCCGTCTCATTCTGGTTGATCCCAAACGGGTCGAACTGACCATGTATCAAGACATCCCTCATCTCCTTGTTCCAGTAATTGTCGAAGCTGCCAAAGTTGTCTCTGCCCTGAAATGGGCTTGTGCCGAAATGGATCGGCGTTATCAAGTCCTAGCTGACCACGGTGTTCGCAATCTCGCCGGTTATACTCAGCTGCCCGACCCCAAAGAAACCCTTCCTCATATTGTCATTATTATTGACGAATTTGCCGATATTATGATGTTTGCCCCCACCGATGTCGAGGAATCTGTTACCCGCATCGCTCAAATGGCCCGGGCTGTGGGTATTCATCTCATTCTTACCACTCAGCGCCCCTCGGTCAATGTTATTACCGGTTTAATCAAAGCTAATATCCCCACTCGGATCGCTTTTAATGTTGCCTCGGCTATGGACTCACGCGTGGTCCTGGATACCATTGGTGCCGAAAAACTCCTGGGCAATGGTGATATGCTCTACATCCCCCCCGATCAAGCCAAGCCAGTCCGCATCCAAGGTACTTTTGTTAGCGATGCTGACGCCAAAGTCCTTACCGACTTCCTTAAATCTCAAGTTGGTTGGGAACACGATTATCTGGATGAAATTACCTCTAAATACCGGGTTTCTGGCAAAAAAGGCGCTGCCGCTGATATTGAAGCTGGCAGTGATGCCGATTTGAATGCCGGCGAGCGAGACGATCTTTTCCTTGATGCAGCCCGGATGTTCTCTGCTTATGACCAAGCCTCTTCTTCAATGATTCAGCGCCGCCTTTCTGTTGGTTATGCCCGGGCCGCCCGCATTCTAGATCAGCTCTGCGCCGCCGGCGTGGTTGGTCCCGCCAATGGCAGTAAACCCCGCGATGTCAATAAAGAGATTATCAGTCAAATTCTCTCTGACCCCAATAATCTTTAATCCAATTTGCTTGCCGCCTTTAGCTTTTCCAAAATTTCTCGCTGTAGGTTTTCTTCTGCTTCAGTCAAATATTCTTTTTCATCCAAAGCAGCTAGCTCATCACGCCATTTTTTACTTAGGGTTACTCGCTTGGTTTTATTATAATTAGCAATCCCTTTTTCCCATTCTTGCTGCCAATCACTTTTAAGTAAATACTCTACAAAAGTTTTATTTAAACCCAAAATCTTGACTTTTTCGGCAAAATCAGCCGGAATGCTACTCAAAAAGCCTTTTAAATCCGGATTATCTACATTTTCATAATATTTGGCATAATAATCACGCAATTTAGCAAAGTTCTTGTTCTCCCAACTAGTTTTTAAAATAAATTCACTAATTGGCCGGACAAATTTCTGCTCCCCCAAAGCCTGAAAAAATAAAAACCATAAATAAGCCTCTAGTCTATCCAACTTACTGCTCCTCCCCGCTCCAGACTTACTCCCCCCACCCACCCCCGCACTCACCCCGCTTCCTCTTTCCCCCGCTCCCGTCCCCACTTTTCTCTCTCCAAACTTGGCAAACTGGCGCAAATCTTGCTCCACCAACTCTTTTTTGACCCCCAGCTCACCCGCCAATTCTTTTAGATAATGCTCATACTCAATTTTACTTTCTATCAAGTCAAACACCCCAGCCAACTCCTTGACAATATGTGTCTGCCCCTCTACACTTTTTTTGTCATGACGGGCCAAAATCACCCGGATAAAAAACTCATAAACACTCACCGACTCTTTGATTTTGGCCCGCCACGCCCCCGCGTCACGCCGTGCCAAATCATCCGGATCCGCTCCTTCCTCTAACATCAGCACCCGCAATTCCACTCCTTCTGGGCGCAAATTGGCAATCGCTTTTTTGGTTGCCTCTATACCCGCCCGGTCTGCATCCAAAGCCAAAATCACTTTGGGAACATAACGTTTAATCAATTTAGCGTGTTCAATTGTCAGTGCACTCCCTTTAATCGCCGCTACATAATCTACCCCAGCCGCCACGCTAGAGAGCATATCAAACTCACCCTCTACAATCAGCATTTCCTTTTTCTTTTTTATCTCTTTGCCTAACTCATGTAATCCATAAAGCATTTTACCTTTGTGATACAATTTGGTTTCTGGAGAGTTTAAATATTTAGCCTCTTTCTCATCGCCCGCTATCACTCGCCCCGAAAACCCCACCACCCGCCCCCGGTGATCACGCAAGGGAAAAATCAACCGCCCCCGTAACCGATCATAAATCCGCCCACCTTTGTTTTCCAAAACCAAACCTGCCGTCAACATTTCCTCTTTACTAAACCCCCGCCCGCTCAAATAATCCGCCAAGCCCTGCCAGCCATCTTCCGCTGCCCCCAGATGAAAAAGCTTCATCACCGCCTGGCTCAAGCCCCGTTTTTGCAAATATGCCCGCACTCCCTCACATTGGGGATTTTCCCGCAAATTCTTTTCATAATAATCTGCCGCCTCCCCCAGCGCCTCTAGCATTCGCTCGCGCAATTTCTCTTCTTTGTCCTCACCCCCGCTCCTCTTTTTCAAGGTCATCCCTGCTAGCCCCGCTAAATACTCCAAAGCCTCCTTAAAAGTCATTGATTCATACTTTTCCAAAAAGGTAATTACATCACCACTCTCCCCGCAGCCAAAACATTTATAAAAACCCAAAGCATCA
>CAYJFT010000064.1:0-4236 GCA_964369765.1 uncultured Pseudomonadales bacterium
TAAGTTGATAAGCACTGCTATTGTAAAAGAGGGTGGGTGGGTGGGGCGGGCCTAGAATTTGAAAACCGCTGGGTAGTGCTGGTTGATAGCCAAAGCAAAGCTGATAAGTTTTACCAAAAATTTTTAGCTTATCTGCTTGGAGTGGAGCAATGGCGTTTTGTTTGGCTCGGGTTTTTTCTATCCAGTCAAAATGGTCATTGACAAATTTGTCAATGACAAAACGGGGAGTGAGGCTGGGCGCGCTGACAATTAACTGCCCTTGGCGGTCCAAGCGTAAGCGTAAGCTGCGCGCCCGGAGCGATTTTTGAAGTTTATAAGCTGGGGTCACGAGGGTTTTTTGGCCCAAATGAGCGATTAAGCCTGATCTGAGCTGGTGTCTGCGGCGGTTTCAATAGTAATAGCGGCGCCACAGCAAGCACCGGCCAAAAGCTCGGGGACTTGATCATTGGGTAGAGTTTTGCTGATAATTTCTGCATTACTTGGGTTTTTTTGACCGTCAATAATGGTGGCAATACCGCGGTCACTTTGGGTATCGGGGGCAAAAATGGCTGGGGCAATGCCCACGCAGGCCATACAGCCAATACATTTGCTTTGGTCTTGGATAACTTTTTTCATTTTTCCTTTCTATCTGTCAAGCTCTGGTAAAATTTGGCTCAACTTGTGTTATAATATTTTTTTATTGATTTTGGTAATAATAATAATAGTATTATACCCTAAAAAGAAAGGCTAGAGATGACAGAAGTTGCTATAGATGATAAGAAAGTCCATTTTGCATATAATAATGTCACTATATCTGGATTGCCTGGTTGCGGTTCTACCACTTTGTTAAATGGTTTAAAAGAAGAATTGGAGTTTTTGGGTTGGCGGGGGTTTTCTGGGGGGGAATTTATGCGGGCTTATGCTACAGAGAAAGGCTTGTGGAAACAAGATAATGATGAGCATCATGATGCCACAGTTTATAGCGCAGATTTTGATCGCGAGGTAGATATGGGGATGCGGGAAAAACTCTCTAGTGAGGAAAATTGGATTATTGAGTCTTGGTTGGGGGGGTTTTTGGCTCAGGGAGTGCCGGGTACGCTGAAGATTTTGATGATTTGTAGTAGCAATGATGTGCGGATTGACCGAGTGATGAATCGGGATGAAATTAGTGTAGAGTTGGCCAAAAAAAATACTATGGAGCGTTATCAAAAAAACTTGTCTAAATGGTCAAAAATGTATGAAAAAGAATGGCAAGAATGGATAGTGGACCGGGGTTTGGCGGGGGCAAATGAGCCAATTAATTTTTGGCGCAAAGGTCTTTATGATTTGGTAATTGATACTTATGGTTTAACCCAGGAAGAAGGCCTAAAGATTGCCTTGCGGGTGTTAAAAGGAGAGTGTAATTAAGGCGCCCCAGAGAGGCGTTTTTTAGAAGAAAAAATGAAAAAGTATATTATTGGGAATTGGAAAGCTAATTTTGACCGGGCAGCGGTAGATAAATTTGGGGCGGATTTTGGGGCGGCGCGCGGGGATTTTCATTTGAGTAAAGAGGTGGAGATAATAGTGGCGGTGCCTAGTATTTTTTATGGCTATTTGTGGGAAAAAGAGCCTGGCTTTGGCTTAGCTTTACAGGATATTTCTGTTTTTGGTCAGTTTGGAGCGCATACGGGGGAAATTGTGGCGCCAGCGCTAGCGGGGATGAAGCCAACCTATACTATTGTGGGTCATAGTGAGCGACGGGCTGATTTTGGCGAAACTAATCAGGTGGTGATAGAAAAAGCCCAAAATCTGCGCGCGGCGGGGATTACCCCGGTGATTGCGGTAGATATGGATCAAGTGGCAGAAATAGCGACGCTTTTGGCAGCTTGGGAGCCGGAGAGTTTTATTATCGCTTATGAACCGGTAGAGGCAATTGGGAGCGGGGCAAATTTGCAGGGAGAGTTATTAGGCGAGAGTCTGAAATTATTGCGGAGCAAATTTGCCCCGGGTACTCCAGTGATTTACGGGGGCAGTGTCAATAGTGAAAATGCTGGCGAATATGTGGGCGTGACAGATGGTTTGCTAATTGGGGGAGCGTCTTTGCAGGCTGGTGAATTGCTAAAAATAGCTAGTAAATTCTAAGTAAATTGAAGTAAATTCTAGTTTAATTAAGTTATTTTTTTTGAGTACAAAATGTGTACAAATATAGAGATGTGGAGCCGTATATCAATGTTTTTTACTTTGTAAAAAAACAAAGATTACCATTTGGAAAGCATGGCCTGAGGGGTTTTAAAGATGATTTTTAAGTCGCCTGATAAGGATTGATTTTTGGCATAATTGGCGTCTAATTTGGCCCGCTGCTCAAAAGGAATTTCATTGCGGCCGCTCACTTGCCAGGGGCCAGTGATACCGGGTTTAACCGAGATAATATCTTTGATATATTTTTTGGTGGCTGGATAGCGCTGGGTTTGTTCGTCTAATTCTTTGCGCAGATAAGCCCGGGGCCCTACCATACTCATTTGACCCAAAACCACATTCCACAGCTGCGGAAATTCGTCAATTGTAAAAGCGCGCAAAAATTTACCCAATTTGGTAATCCGGGGGTCTTCGTCGGCTTTGATTTTCCAATCACCGGCTTTGAATTTATTAAGGAGGGCGTCATTGTCGCGGTGGAGAATTTGGTCGGCGTTTTGGATCATGGAGCGAAATTTCCAGAGATAAAATTCTTCACCATTAAGGCCAATTCGCTTGTGTTTAAAAAAGATGGGTCGGCCCGAGTCAATCAGAATGGCAATGGGCACAATAATCCAGGCGGGAATAAAAAGAATAATTAGTAAAATAGCTAGAATCAAGTCTAGAATTCTTTTTTGAATTAAATAGGTGGTAGATTGCATAAATTGGGGTGGGTAAATTATAAGTATTGATCTAGTTTTTTCTTTTTGACTGCCTCTACTAATTTTTTGACTTCTTGGCTACGTTCTCTTTGGGCAATCATCAAGATTTCTGGGGTATCAACAATGACCAAGTCTTGTATGCCCAAAAGAGCAATCAGGCGGTCTTGGCCGGCGCTAATTAAATTACCGCGGCTGTCGTGGACGGTGAGAATTGGTTGACTATTTTCTTCGTGATTAAGGACATTTTTGTCACTGTCTTTTTTGTTAAGATCATAAGCAACTTGCCAATCACCAATATCTGACCAACCAAAATTACCAGGAATAAGCAAAAGATTTTCGGCCTTTTCCGAAATTGCATAGTCGATAGAAATGGAGGTAGCGGCGGGATAGATTTTGGTCAGGGCGTGATTAAAATTGGCTGTTTTGGTGGTGAGGAGTGGGGCGGCGGCTTGATAAAGGTCTGGGGCATGTTTTTGAAAAGCATTAATCAGGGCTTGGCTAGACCACACATACATATTAGCATTCCAGAAATATTTGCCGGTGGCAATAAAGGCGGCGGCAGTGGCAGCATTGGGTTTTTCGGTAAAATTATTGACCAAAAAAACTGGGGTTTTTTTGCTGGTATGAGGGCTTTCTTCGCTGATACGGATATAGCCAAAGCCGGTTTCTGGGCGGGTGGGAGCAATACCGACAGTGATTAAATTGTCATTGGCGGCAGCAAGCTGGCTGGCGGCGGTCATAACTTGGGTAAATTCGGGAATATTGGCCACATAATGATCGCTGGCGCTATTAATAATTACTGCCTGGGGGTCTAATTGATGGGCATAAAGGGCGCCCACTAGCATGGCCAAGGCAGTATCTTTTTTTTCTGGTTCCAAGAGAATGTTTTTTTCCAAAACTTCTGGGAGTTGGGCTTTGACCATGGCTAAATGATTTTTATTGGTGACAATAATAATTCTTTCCCAGGGGGCAAGTTGGAGCGCGCGCTCAGCAGTTAATTGAATCATGGTTTTCTCGCCAACCACTTTTAAAAATTGTTTGGGTTGTTGATTGCGTGAGCGGGGCCAGAGCCGGGTACCACTGCCACCGGCCAAAATGACCACATAATTATGTTGATTGGCTAGAGTTTTTTTGTTCATTGTATTCCTTTACTATAGCTTGAATGCTAGTTAAAAATTGTTTTTTAAGTTTGGTGGCGGCGATTTTTGGGGCCTTTTGGGCAGAAAAATCGCCAAGGGCAGACTTGAGAGCACTCAGAGAGGTGGTAGCGATAGGGATAGAATTGCTAGAATCTAGTAATTCCATGGCGCCACTTTGGGCATTGGCAATAACCCAAGTTCCAGCCAAATGGGCTTCGATAAGGTTGAGGCCAAAATCTTCTTCT
>CAYJFT010000065.1:0-1190 GCA_964369765.1 uncultured Pseudomonadales bacterium
CCGCGCTGCCTCTAGCTCCGCTTGCCGCCGAGCAATTATCTCTGGATTAACCTGCACCCGGAAAATCCGACTCACCACCATTTGTTCTATCGTTCGCATCAATTTCTCAAACAAAGAGAAAGCATCTTTTCTATACTCGGCCAAAACCGTATTTTTATCCCCCCGCATCCAAATCCCTTGGCGCAAATCCTCAATCGCATCCAAATGATCCATCCACAGCTGGTCAATTGTTCCCAGCAAAACACTTTTCTCTATCTCTCTGGCAATTTCTGCTCCCACCACCTGCTCCCGGCTTTGATAAGTTTTGCGCAGCAATAATTGCAGCTCTTCTACCAGTTTCTCTCTGTCCTCGCCCCAGTCCTTTAGTTTCCCCAGTAAATTCTGCCCAGACTTAGGGTCAAAAGGCACAATTCGCATTACCCCAGCCAAGATTGTCTCTGCCACCGATTTCTTTTCTTTACTCTCCTCCAAAACCTCCCCCCGCATCTCTGCCTTATTCTCCGCCGCGCTTCCCACCAAGGCTTCGTCTACTAATTGCTCCACCGCTCGGTCTAGATAACCCAAAATCTCCTCGCCCAAAGTCTGCTCAGCTTCCGCCGCTTCATTTTCCGCCGTTGCCGCCAGATCATAGACAGACAATTCCAAAAAGCGCCGCCGCCTTTTATAAATTACCTCGCGCTGTTTATTCATCACATCATCAAAATCCACCAAGCGCTGACGCTGATCAAAGAAAAAGCCCTCTACTTTATTTTGCGACGCTTCTATGGTCTTGCTTACCAGACCCGCTTCAATTGGTTGACTCTCGGGGATTTTTAGAAAATCCATCATTTTGGCCACTTGCTCGCCACCAAAAATCCGCATAATCTCATCTTCTAGCGACATATAAAACCGCGATGACCCCGGGTCACCTTGGCGCCCCGAGCGTCCCCGCAGCTGATTATCTATCCGCCGCGACTCATGCCGCTCAGTCCCAATGATAGCTAGGCCTCCCAGTTTCTTTACCTCTTGATTAGCCGCTTCCCACTTAGCCAGGTCGGCCGCATACTTTTTCTCATCATATTTGGGCGGGTCACTACTCACTCGGTAATCTTTTAACTCCGGTTTCGCCCCGCCCAGAACAATATCCACCCCCCGCCCAGCAATATTAGTGGCCACGGTAATCGCCCCTCGCTCACCCGCTCCAGCAATAA
>CAYJFT010000065.1:1200-3764 GCA_964369765.1 uncultured Pseudomonadales bacterium
TTTTTCATTATTTTTGGCATTTAGCACCTGATGAGGAATACCTTTTTTCGCCATCAAACTAGCAATAATCTGATTATGATTAATCGAGCGCGTCCCAATCAAAATCGGTTGCCCACTCTCATGTATCTCTTCCACTTCTTTTACTAGCGCGCTGTATTTGGCTGCCGCCGTTTTATAAACCACGTCACCTCTGTCTTCTCGCGCCACCCCCCGGTTCGTGGGCACCACCAGCACATCCATTCCGTAAATCTTTTTAAATTCTTCCGCCTCGGTCGCCGCTGTTCCCGTCATCCCCGCCAGCTTGCCATACATCCGAAAATAATTTTGCAAAGAAATTGTCGCCAGGGTCCGCGATTCTTGTTGTATCTTTACCCCCTCTTTGGCCTCAATCGCCTGATGCAAGCCCTTGCCAAAACGCCGCCCCGGCATCAGCCGTCCGGTATGCTCATCCACAATTATCACTTGATTGTCTCGAACAATATATTCTTTGTCCCGATTATAAAGTGTCTTGGCTCGCAAAGCATTTTCTAAATAATGAATCGCCTCAAAATTCTCCTCATACATATTTTTTACCCCCAGTTTTTGCTCAATCCGCTTTACCCCCAGGTCAGTTAAGGTAGCTGTTTTCCGCTTTTCGTCCAAACTATAATCAGTGTCTTGGACCAAACCCATGATCATCTGGGCAAACTGACCATATTTATCCGTAGGATCAGTGTCTGGCGCACTAATAATCAAGGGGGTCCGCGCCTCATCAATCAAAATTGAATCCGCCTCATCTACAATCGCATACTGATGAGGGGTATCTGTTCGCTGCACCATTTGCTCCAACTTTCCCACCATATTATCTCGCAAATAATCAAAGCCGAATTCATTGTTTGTGCCATAAATTACATCACATAAATAAGCCTGTTTGCGCGTAATTGGTACAAAATGCTCCAATCTCTCATCCCCCCGGTCTTCACTAGTCACCCCCGGGTCAAACATTTTCGCTTGATCATGAATAATCACCGCTGTTTTCAGGCCCAAGAAATGATAAATTTGCCCCATCCAGCCCGCCCCTACCTCGGCTAAATAATCATTAACCGTAATCAGTTGTGCCCCTTTTTCTAGCAAAGCATTTAAATAAAGTGGGCAAGTTACTGTCAGAGTTTTCCCCTCCCCAGTTTTTTGTTCGGTAATTTTGCCCTGATGCAAACCTATTCCCGCCAAAATCTGCACATCAAAATGTCGCATCCCCAAAACCCGCCGCGAGACCTCGCGCACTGTGGCATATGCTTCTGGTAAAATCAAGTCCAAAGCCTCCGCTTCACTTTTTCCCTCGCTAATTTCCTTTTTGATTATCGCTTTAAACTTTGCCGTTTGCTCCGCCAGTTTCTCATCACTCAAATCCTTCATCGCCCCTTCTAGCGCCGCAATTTCCGCCACTATCTTCTCATACTTACCCAAAGTTTTTTCATTCTCATCAAAGATTTTACTCAAAAATTTCCACATTTTAGCCTTTCCTCCCCCCACCCACCCATTTTACTAGTCTTCTTTCTTAAAATCGGCGCAATAATCTATCACTTTTGCCCCAAACTTCTCATTATTAAGGACAAAATTTAAATGCGCAAAAAAGTAATTTTCCGGATCACCAGTGGTCCACCAGACTCCTTGTGCCCTAGCCGTCAAAACTTTTTTGCTCCCCGCCAGCTTGTCAATTGCATCAGCTGTCCACAATTCCCCATCTTTGCCTGTTTCATCTACTTTTAGATAATCAAAAACACTTTTTTTCAGTAAGTATCGGCCATAAACCGCTAATTGTGAAGGCGCCTCTGCCTGCTTGGGTTTTTCAATCACCCGCTCCACACTCACGCCATCAGCTTTGAATTTGGCACTACCATATTTTTCAATTTCTGCCCCCTCTACTTCTTGGACCCCAATAATTGCTTCGGCCTCTGGGTTTTGCTCATAAGCCTCTACCAGCGCCGCCGCCGCTCCTTTGCCTCCAAATACCACATCATCACTATACAAAGCCAAGAAAGCTTCCTCACCCTCTAGAAAATCCCGAGCCGAGGCAATTGGCGAACCATTGCCATAAGGCAAGGCTGGGTCTTGGGTAATCACCACAATTTTGGGATAATCCATCACATGTTGCACCGGTTCATAGCGGTCTTCTTTGCCCTGGCTAGCCAATTGTTTGCGAATCCGATTAACACTATTATTAAAATAGTCCTCATAAATCGGTTTCCCTTCTGGAGTGGCTACAATAATAATCTCTTCTATCCCTGCCTCTACACATTCTTCTACCACTAATTGCATAATTGGTCTATTACCCAGGGGCAACATTGCCTTGGGGATAGTTTTGGTAATTGGTAAATAACGACTAGCAAACCCGGCATCGGTAATTACAGCTTTTCTGACTTTGCTCATTTTTTCTTTCTTACTACTTTATTTTCTCCCCCTAGACTATTATTATATAGTATAAATTTAATTTCTCCCATTTACTTTATCACTCAAACTAGCTGGTTTTACCCCGTTGGGGGGGCGGCCCGCCCCCCCCCCACCCCCCCCCCCCCCCCCCCCCC
>CAYJFT010000065.1:3774-4107 GCA_964369765.1 uncultured Pseudomonadales bacterium
AACTAGCTGGTTTTACCCCTGTGCCCCCACCCGCCCCCACCCCGCTTCCACTCCAGCCCCCCCGATTTCCCAAGGCACCACTACCTCCGCTCGCCCCACCCCCGCTCGCTCCACTTCCCAAACCCCCACTCCCACTTTGTCCCCGCTCCACAAAGCTTTGCTCTGTGCGCTGATTAAGCACTGCCCCCAATTTCTTGGCATCTATGCCATATAATCCCCCGGCACTATTAGCAATTTGTTTATTCAAGCGCCGCGCTGCTAGGGGATTATTCTCAAAAGTTTCTTGTTGTTGGGCCTGAATCATCATTTTGCGCTATTTTACCTTGCCCACTG
>CAYJFT010000066.1:0-3935 GCA_964369765.1 uncultured Pseudomonadales bacterium
CGCCCGCGACGAGGATATTATAATAGAACAGACTGGCGAGGGGACGGATGAGAATGGGTTTACTCTCTCGGTGAGTAATGCGGTGGGGATGGGGCCGAGTTGTAGCTGGAGCGCAGAGACAGCGGACGGGACTCCGGTAGAAGCAAATTGGACTACTATTGCGGACCCGAGTAATAACCGCCTAACTGGTTGTACTATTCAAATTCCCAAACTTAATGAGGAAACAATTTTTACCCCAGTAGTGAGTAATTGTAATATGAGTGGAAATCTTAGCTCGAGTATAACGGTAAAAACTGCGCCTAAAACTATGACAGAGGTGACAGATGAATATATTGCCGTGATGCCCACTTGCGAAGATGAAACAAATTGCCCAGCAGAGGCAACCTTGGAGCTAGAAGATGAGCGGGATGGCAAAATGTATACAGTCCGTAAGCTAGCTGATGGAAATTTGTGGATGGTGGATAATTTAGCTTATGGAGGGACGACGACTGCGAACGGAAATATTGATGCTTGCGCGGGGAAAACGACTTTTTCTGGTGAAGGTCAAGTAACTCCGTATGTGAGTTGGTATCAGAATGATACTCAATTGTATGGTGACTGTGTAGATCCAGCAGTAGCACCGATGTCTACTGCGCAGGCTCGTGAATGTGGTCCTGGTGGTACACTGGATGGAGATTGTGGTTATCTATATAACTGGCAAGCGGCAATGCAAAACCCGTCTGCTTATATATATGGCGGCACTGGTATTAACCAGAATAATGTTGCAGGTCTTTGTCCAACTGGTTGGACTTTACCCACTGGTGATTATTCAGGCCAATTTCAAGCTTTGCAGAACGCATCTTCCTGGACTGAAGACCAATGGGCCGATCTAACTCTTTTTAATGGCGTTTACGCCGGCCTTACTGGAAGTTCTGCTGGAATGTATAATCAGTATTTTACTGGTAACTGGTGGTCTAGCAGTGTGACTAGTAATAGTAGTGCGTATTATTTCCATTTAAGTAGGAGCAATATAGATACAGTGATTAATTTTGGTCGAAGTAGTGGTCTCTCTATCCGCTGCATAAGATAATTTTGCTAGACTTTAATCTAGCTTATAATAATCCAAAAAGCGCCTGATTTGCGGGTCGGTTTTGATGTCTTCTAGGCGCAGGGGGCGGGAGAGGAAGATTTGGCGTAAATTGGTGCCGCGAGAAAAAGCCACATAGGTCTGACCTGGGGCAAACGCGGAGCGCTCAAAGTCTATAATTAATTTGGGAAATGTTTGCCCCTGTGATTTATGAACAGTCATGGCCCAAGAAAGCTGGAGCGGGAATTGGGTATAGCTGCCAATGATTTCTTTTTCAATTTTATTGTCGGCTTCATTATAAACTGATTTGGCATTTTCCCAGGTGTGCGGGCCCACTAAGACCTCCTCGCCGTCGTCAATTTGGACACTTAAATTATTTCTTTTAAGATTGATAGCGGTGATTTCGCCAGTGGTGCCATTGACCCAGCGATTATTTTGATCATTATTAAGAAACATGACCCGGGCGCCTTCTTTGAGGAAGAGTTTTTCGGCGGCGGGTTGGCTATAGGCGGTAAATTTGCCTTTGGTTTTAGAAGTGAATTGATGGGCGGGGCTGGTGAGTTGATTAAGTCGATAGAGATTGATTTTCTCTGAGCGGGCCCTGGTGACAGTGAGGATGACAAAACGGGGGTCGATTTCGTCTAGGCCGCAGGAATCCAAAGTTTGGCGATTGATTTCTTCTAAATCGGCTTCTGTCATAGTATTGTGGCGGATTTGATTGAGCAAGGTGATGAAGTTTTGGTCGGTTTGACGGTAAATTGTTTGTAATTGTAAGCAGCGGAAATTGCTAAAAAGCTCTTGATTGACCAAGCCATGAAAGACATTGCTGCTAAAAAAATAAGGGGTGCGATAGTCTAGGGAGAATTTGCTTTCTTCGTCTCTCTTGACCACCGGGGGGAGCTGATAGAGATCGCCAAAGCAAATGATGCGGACGCCCCCGAAGGGGGCGTCGCTAGAGCGAATTGTGCGCAAAAAGATGTCCAAAGCGTCAAAAAGATCGGCTCTGACCATAGAGATTTCGTCGATAATAATTAAATCAAGCTTGAGATAAAGTTTGGCATTGCGGGAGCGGCGAGCAAAGCGAGCCTGGGTGACGACTTCGTCTGGAGTGAAAACGGGCGGCAGGCGCAAAAAACGATGAAAAGTCTCGCCGCCAACATTTAGGGCTGCTACCCCGGTGGGGGCCAAAACCACATAATTAATTTTTTTTAGGGTAGAGAGAAAGTGGCCCAAGAGAGTGGATTTACCACTACCGGCCCGGCCGGTAATAAAGAGATGACAGCTTTCCTCTGTGAGGGCTTGCAGGATTTTTTGGGCCTGAGGGTCTTGGAGAATAGCGAGGTTTTTAATTTTTGTCATAAGGCTTTATTATACGCGCTGGGGGCCGGTTTTGCAGAGGAAGTTTTTAGTGTTTTTGTCTTGACTTTTATCCTATATGATGATAGAATATATTATATTGTCTATCTTAGACTATCAAAATATTATTAATTATTGTCTTATCAAGTAAATTTGAAAGTTTTTATGGAAGAAATTCGCTTTGTAAACCAAGCAAATAAAAATAATTTCCGGCCAGAAGAGCAAAATAGTCAAGCAAAAGTTCAACCTCAAGCTCAAGGACAGGCTCAGGGGCAAGTTCAAGCTCAAGGTCAGATGCAGGGACAAGCCCAAGTTGCGACTCAAGTTCAGCCTAAAGCGCCAGCTGTTGGTCAAAAGCCAGAAGAGAAAGTAGTGGTAACTCAGATGCCCCCAGCCCGGAAAAATAAAATTGTGCCGGTGGCAGTGGGGATTTGTCTGGCAGTGATTGCTGGGGTGATTGTTTATCGTTTAACTGCGCCTAGTGAAGAAGAAATGGTGGCAGAGGCGACTCCAGTGCCAGAGCTTGATCGACCTCAGGTGACTTTGGAAACAGCGCCAGTGGTTTTGGATGAGCTAGAGTCTAATCGGGTGACTCCGGTAGAGGAAGTGGTGATTAGTGATACTGCTAGCGAGCGTAAAACTGTCTTGCAGGTGCCCCAGGTAACCGCGCAAACAGCGACTCAAAGCTATAATTGGCTAAAAGGTACAGTTAATGTGACTGGTGAAATTGAGGGGGGCAGTAGTGTCTTGGTGATGTATCGGCCGGTGAGTCAGAGTGAATTTACCACAGGACCACGCTTGGATATTGCCAATGAGCGGACTTGGCAGATTACCACCAATCCCGGGGAATATGAAGTAAAATTAGTCTGGCAGATTAATGGGGCGGATAAAATTACTAGCCAGACTGTAACAGTGAATACTGGGGCGAATATTACCACTAATTTTAGCTTTAATGTTAGTAGTAGTGATACTGGGTCGGTGAACCCTGGTTATCCTAGTTTGAGCAGTTGTTATAAGCTAGAGGACAATATTTGGAAAGAAGCTAAAATTTTCTTGCCGGGGGTAGAGAAAGCGACTGCCTATCAGGTGGAAATTGGGACTAGCAGCGGTGCTAATGATGTTTATAATCATATCTATCAACAAAGCGAGCAAGTTTTGTTTCAATATGGCCTAGAAAATCATAAAGATTATTATGTGCGCTACCGGGTGCAGACCAGCGAAACTGGTGATAGCTGGAGCGATTGGTCTAGCGTAAGCAAAATGCGCTGCGCTAATTAAATTTGGGGTAGCGAAGCTGAGGTCAGAGGAATTTGGCCAAGAAAAAACCCGCCTGTAATGGGCGGGTTTTGGGTAGCTCTAAGTTTTTTCGCTATTCAAAACGATTAGCGATTTTAAATCCACGTAAAAATCTCTTTTTTACTTCTTTCGAAGCCTTGTTAATAGTCATTAAGCCTGAAATGTCATTTTTTATTATGACTTCGCCGAGGTATTCGGCGAATTGCTCAATTTGTGC
>CAYJFT010000067.1:0-3820 GCA_964369765.1 uncultured Pseudomonadales bacterium
AAATTTTGTTTTTAGCCGCGATAAATCAAAAAGCCCATATAGGTCAAGTAAAGAGCGAGTAAAATGGCCCCTTGCCAGCGATTGATAGCGTGCTTGGGTTTACCAATGAAAGCGAAGATAAAGACTAAGACAAAGGTGGCAAGATTGAGCCAGAGGTCTAGGGTGAAGCTTTGGGAAAGGCGGATATTGCTAATGACGGTGGAGAGGCCCAAAATCCACCAGGTATTGAAAATATTACTACCAACGATATTACCGATGACTAGATCCGTTTCTTTTTTGAGGGTACCGACAATGGCGGTGACCAGTTCGGGTAGACTGGTACCAATGGCGACCACGGTCAGACCGATTAAAGCTTGGGAGAGGCCAAAAGTGGCGGCGATGCTGCTGGCGCCGTTGACAGTGAAATTGCCGCCCAGGGCTAAGCCGGCGAGACCAAGAATAATGAAAAAAATAGTTTTGACTAATTCCTTTTTACTGAGGGGAATTTTTGTTGTTTTTTCGTGGGTGACGCTATTGTTTTCACTAGCGCGGCGGGCGACAAAAATGGTGTAGGTAAAAAAGATAGCAAAGCCGGCCAAAAGAATTAAGCCGTCCCAGGTAGAAAGAGTGCCGTCGGGGGAGAAAAGTAAGAGCATGACGGCGGCAGCAATAGCCAAGGGAATTTCTACCCGGAGGGTGTTTTTTTTCATTGGTAAATGACTAATTAGGGCACAGACGCCAAAAATGAGCAGGACATTGGCAATATTGCTGCCAACTACATTGCCAAAAGCGATTTCGCTATTGCCACTAATGGCAGAGAGCACGCTGACTAAGAGCTCGGGCAGGCTGGTGCCAAAAGCGACAATGGTCAGACCAATAACAATGGGGGGGACACCAAAACTTTTGGCAATTTTACTGGCTCCGTCAATTAGCCAATCGGCGCCTTTGACTAAAAGGACCAAGCCTGCTACGACCATTAAAATTGCAATAAAAATTTCCATATTTTCCTTTTTTGTGATACTTTCTAGTAAGCCGGATTCTGTTTCTAGACAACAATCTATCTAATGCCTGCGACATTATGACCGTGATAGGCAAGAAATCCAATAAGGTCAAGATCGGCAGTTGCAGCAGCTGAGGATGACCGCGTTTCACCCTAAATTAATAGGCTCGTCTCTGTGGCTCTGACTCAGCTTTTCTTGGGCTGTCCGGACTTTCCTCCCCGCCGGGTTAGTCGGCGAGGCTGTTGTCCTGAAAATATCAAGCTTGATTATAGCATGAATTGGTGGGGTTTTGGAGCTTTTTTGGGCTATAATGAGAGCTGTAATTAAATAGAAAGGACCAAAATGGTCAAAGAAAAAAAGGCTTTTACCATGAAGTCATTGTATTTATACTTAGCAAGCTTTGCTGCTTTGCTGTTTTTTCTTTTTGGGACAGTTTTGACGGCGACCGGAGTGATGGAGCTTATTTATCCGGCGGGTTATTATCAAACATATTTGGAGTTCCGCCAGAGTATTGGCTATTTATTTGAGGATGAGGGGGCGATTGATTTGGATTTGAATTTGGATATTGGGGTGGCGCAAACTAAAGATATGGCGATGGTGGAGTCGGGGATTGCCCCGGATACTGAGGAAGTCCGGGCAATGTATGAGGAGCAGCTAGAGGCAGAAATGGCCAGGACTAGAGCTTTTAATATGCGTGATTTGGCCGGGAGTGTGACAGCGATGGTTTTGGGCCTGTTCTTTTGGCTCTTTTTCTGGAAAAAGACCAAGAATTTGTAAATTGACTAGGGGTGAGATTGGGGCGAGTTTTGGCTGATTTTTCAGCAAAAACTCGCCCGAATGTGGTATAATGGGTGCATAAATGATGAGTAATAATAGTAATAAGAGTCGCTTAGGGAGGAAGAAGACTGGTAAAAAGAAAAAAAAGTGGTCAATTTGGAAAATTTTGGGGATAATTTTTCTGCTTGGTTTTTTGGCGGTACTGATTTTCTTTATGGTAAGAATTTTACCGCTTTTGCAAAATTTACCAGATCCTGATAGTTTAGTGGCTGATAATGAGCGTTTTTCGGTGGCTTCACAGCTTTATGATCGCAATGGTGAATTACTTTATGAGTTTTTTGATGAAGAAAAGCGCTTGCCGGTAAATATAGAAGAGTTGCCGGCTTATGTAGGGCAGGCGTCGGTAGCGATTGAAGATGCCCGCTTTTATGATCACTTAGGTTTTGATCCAATTGGGATTACCCGGGCTTTTATAGAAAATTTGGCTAGTGGAGGGATTACTCAGGGTGGGTCAACAATTACCCAGCAATTGGTAAAAAATGCTTTTTTGACAGGAGAGCGCTCTTATGATCGAAAAATCCAAGAGATTTTTTTGGCGGTAATCACTGAGTTTAATTATGATAAAGAGCAGATTTTGGAAATGTATTTGAATTTTATTTCTTATGGAGGGACATCGGTGGGGATTGGCAGCGCCGCCGAGAGTTACTTTGGTAAGGCAGCTGCAGATTTGAGTTTGGCGGAGGCGGCGCTGCTGGCTGGTTTGCCGCAGGCACCCAGTCGTTATTCTCCTTTTGCCAGTGATAATACAGCCGCAAAAAATAGACAGGCCGAGGTTTTGACTAAAATGGTGGAGCAAGGTTTTATAAGTGAAGAAGAGAAAAATACAGCTTTATCCGAGGAATTGGTTTTTGCTGAAAACAGAACTGAGATTGAAGCCCCGCATTTTGTTTTCTATGTTCGTGATCAGCTTTATCAAATGTTTGGAGAGCAGGCGGTTTTGACTGGAGGCTTGCGGGTGACGACAACTTTGGATTTGGCTCTGAATGAATATGCTACGGCTACAGTAGCAGCGGAAGTAGAAGATTTGGAAAACATGGATGTGGGTAATGGGGCGGCACTAATTACCAAGCCTAATACTGGGGAGATTTTGGCGATGGTGGGGAGCAAGGATTATTATGATCAGGAAATTGATGGGCAGGTAAATGTGACTTTGTCGCAGAGGCAGCCGGGATCTTCGATTAAGCCCTTGGTTTATGCGACGGCTTTTGAGCAAGGAGCGTTAAATCCAAGCTCAGTTTTACTTGATGTACCAACTTGTTTTGAGAATATTGGTCAGCCTGATTATTGTCCGCGTAATTATAGTAATAGTTTTAGTGGCCCGGTGACAGTGCGCCAGTCTTTGGGGAGTTCGCTAAATATTCCAGCGGTGAAAGCTTTACGGATTATTGGCCTAGAAAGTTTTATTGCTCAGGCTGAAAAGATGGGGATTTCTTCTTGGCTAGAGGCTAAAAATTACGGGTGGTCGCTGTCTCTGGGTGGGGGTGAGGTAAAAATGTTGGATATGGCTCAGGCTTTTTCGAGTATGGCTAATATGGGAGTGCAAGTGCCAATGATTTCAATTTTGAAAGTTGAAGATTATCAGGGCGAGGTTTTGTATGAAGTGGATATTGAAAAGAGACAAAAGCTTTTGGATCAGATGATGGCAAATCCAGAAAGTGAGGAAGAAGAGGAAAGCTTGACTAGTTCATTGGAGCGGGTGATGTCGGCAGAGGCTGCTTATATGACTAGCCATATAATGCGCGATGATGCGGCGCGCTGGTTGGGTTTTGGGAGCAATAGTGAGTTAGTGATTAAAGGCAAAGAAGTGGCGGTGAAAACCGGGACAACTAATGATGTGCGGGATAATTGGACCATTGGTTATACGCCAGAGTTTTTGACTGTGGTATGGGTAGGTAATACTGATGGTTCGCCAATGAATAATTATTTGGTTTCGGGGGTGACGGGGGCGGCGCCGATTTGGAATGATTTGATGTCGCATGTCCTAGAGGACGAAGAGATAATCT
>CAYJFT010000068.1:0-3677 GCA_964369765.1 uncultured Pseudomonadales bacterium
GGGCGGTGACCAGTGGAGGTCAAGAGACGGAAGTGGCTCTGGGGGGTGGGGGTGGGGGTATGGCTGGGGGTGAAGAAAAAATGGAGCCAGCCAAAGGCGATGCGGGGGTCTTGGCGGCGGCGCTGGCGAAAAAGAAGGCATCAGGAGGAAGCGAAGCGAAGCCGGCGGGAAACAAGACGAGCGGAGAGAAGGTAGAAAAAGTGGGCCGCAATGATCCGTGTCCGTGTGGCAGTGGCAAAAAGTATAAAAAGTGTCATGGAGCAAGCGAATAAGTGAAAATAGTAACTTGGAATGTCAATGGTTTGCGGGCGATTTTGCGCAAGGGCTTTGTGGAGATGGTGGGGGAAATGGGGGCAGAGATAATTTGTTTACAGGAGACAAAAATTAATCAAGATTTACCAATGGTCTTGCCGGGCTATGTGGAATACTGGGGACACGGGCTGCGGCCGGGCTACTCGGGGACATTGATTTTGGTGCGAGAAGACATAGTGGGGAAAATTGTGCGCCAAGTGGGTGAAAAAGACGTTGGAGACGGGTTTTTGTGGGAAGAAGGGCGATTGGTGGCTTTGGAGCTGGAGGATTTTTATTTGCTCAATTGTTATTTTCCTAATGGTGGACAAGGTGAGGCGCGGCTTAAATATAAAGATGAATATTATCGGGAGTTTTTGAACTTGGCGCGGGGGCTGGAGACGGGGGAAGTTGGGTTGGAGACGGGACGAGGCGGGTCGGAGGCGAAGCGGGGTAAGCCAGTGATTTTTTGTGGAGATGTGAATACGGCGCATACAGAAATAGACTTGGCCCGGCCGGCGGCGAATAAAAAGACCACTGGATTTTTGCCCTGGGAGCGGGCCTGGATAGATGAAGTGGTGGGGGCGGGATTTGTAGATGCTTGGCGAGGGAAACATCCGGAAAAAGTGGCTTATACTTGGTGGGATTATAAAACTAGGGCTAGAGAGCGGGATGTGGGCTGGCGGATTGATTATTTTTTTGTGGGGGCGGGTGTGAAGCGGCGCGTGATCGGTTGCGAGATACTAAGTGAGGTGTACGGGAGTGATCACGCGCCAGTGATGTTGGAGCTGAAATAAGTGATAGTGGAGAAAATCTGAGTTAAAAATTAGTCCTATAATTTTATTATTAAAAGCCTCTAAAGCCCTCTGGCGGGGCGATTATTTTTAAGAGCTAGGGGGGGTAGTGGGCCAGGCGAAAACAGGCGATTTTGGGGTATTCTGAGGGCCTATAAGTGTATTGTGGAGGATATTTTACATTTTCGGGTAATTTTGGGAGTTGAATTATGATATAATTTGATATATTGGGTCTTTAACAATGATGATGAAATGCTAAACAAAATTTAAAGTAGGAGGATTTAAAGATGGCAAATGGAGGAAATTGGACAACAGAGTTTACCCTACATCCGGAACTAAAGTATTGTGATGGGCAAGTAGAAATAACTTTTGACATGGAAGAGGTGAAAGCGGCCAAAGAGACAATGAAAGCAAAATTTGGAGAGAGGAATGTTGCTTATTTAAGCAGATTTGCTAACTGGGAAGAATTGCTTGAGCAAGTGAAAAGAGAAATAAGAGGCTCGGGATTTGGCTATGACAAATTTACCACCATTTATGAGGGACGTACCCTAACGATTTTGATAGCTGCAAGCCAGACCTTGGCCCGACTATATGGTCTCCCCCAGCCCAACTGGGAACAATATGTTTTGAGTAAACATTGCCAAATGGTAGAGAAAAACTTGTCTTGCTTGATAGGCTATGAGCCCAAGAGAAGTGTTTTGCAAATTGCTGCGTGGCTACATGATTTGGGGAAAAGCGCGGCGGTGTATTTTGAGGGCGGAGTAGAAGCGGGCCGGAGCAAACAGACAAAATATAATTTGGAAATTGCTGCGGCGATTCTGGAGAGTTTTGCATTTCCAAGGGCTGAAAAGCAGTATATTTTGACCTTGATTGGCAAAAGTGAGTTGGCTTAGCAATTTGTAAGTGGAGAAACAATTTTGCCAAATGAATTTATGGCTAACTTGATAGAATTACAAGAGGTATTGAAGCAGGCAGGGTATGAAACTAGTTTGAATGAGTTGTTTCAGGATTTGAAAATTTTTTGGGTGGCAGATGGAGCAGCGTATACACTGACAAGTTGTTTAGCTAGTGGCTTGGTCTTGATGCCGAGCTTTGATGATCAATTTACTTTTGTCTATAGGCTGGGAGCAGATGATGAATATCATTTGATTAACATTAAATTGAAGAAGGAGTGGGAGGAAAAGTTTCAATTTTGCCTGGAGATATTGCAAAGAGGGAATAAATAGAGGCAAGTGAAGTGAGACGAGAGGTGGCATGAGGAGAGTCACATGGAGAAGCGCAAGTAAAATCATCAGGTTAAAGACAGTGGCGCGGGACGAGTAATCGGACCGCGCTTTTTTTATTTTTATAGGTGGGGGGGCAACAGGAGTGGGGGCTCCCCTACTCTAGTGAAGCGAGGTGAAGGCTAATGCCCGTAGCGGCGCTGGCGACTGGAGTAGTCGGCCAGGGCGTCTAAAAGGTCGGCGGGCGTCCAGTCTGGCATGGGTTTGGGAGAGAAATAAAGCTCGGCATAGGCGGCTTGCCAGGAGAAAAAACCAGAGAGACGTTGCTCGCCAGAGGTGCGAATAATCAGGTCTGGATCGGGGATGTGAGTGGGGCCGGTGTCTAGATGGGCGGCGAGGAGCTCGGGGGTGAAATCGGCCGGGGGGAGATTGGGATGAGCGGTGAGGATTTTTTGGGTGGCGCGGATGATTTCGTCTTGGCCGCCGTAGTTGAAGGCGATATTGAGTTGCATGGCGGTATTGCCCTGGGTGGTTTTTTCCCATTTAGTGATGATACGCAGGAGTTTGGCGGAGAGATTATCGCGGCGGCCCAAGGCGATGATGCGAATGCCCTGCTGATGAAGGCGCTGGCCGTGGGCAGAGAAAAAAAGGTCAAAGAGATGAAAAAGGCCGTCGACTTCTTGTTGGTCGCGGGACCAATTCTCGGTACTAAAACCCCAAAGGGTAAAAAATTGAATGCCGGATTCTAGGGCTTGGGTGACCAGGGCGGGGAAAACTTGCTCCATGACTCGGCGGTGGCCCATGAGGACCGGGAGATTGTGGGAGCGGGCCCAGCGGCGGTTGCCGTCGGGGATGAGGGCGAGATGGCGAGGTATAGCGGGGACGGATTGTTGGGGTTGCTCAGGCGAAGATTTTGTCATAATTATGATCTATTATATGCGAATAAAAGGCGGATAAAGAGGTAAATTAAAGCTAGCTGCCAGTAGAGGAAGAAAAAAAGGACGCTGGTTTTGACCACCATCAGGGGACAACTGGGGGCCAGAAAGAGGAGAGTGAGGGGGCGCAGGAGTAGACGCCAGAGGAGGAGAAGGAAGGCGAAGACTAGAGTGGGGGCGAAAATCAGGGGGCGGGTGAGGGGGGTTTGGATGAGGGTGATGAGAGTGAGGCGAGGATGAAGGAGAAGGCCGGCGAAGCGGCGGAGAAAAAAATAAAGGGCAGAGAGGGTGAGGCTGAAGGGGCGGAGTTTAGTCATGGGCAAACTCCTTGATAGCTTTCAAAAAAATAGGCAGAGATAAGGGCCAAGAGAAGATAAACGACCCAAGTGTGGCGCCAAAACCAGCTAGTAAAACGACGAGCCCAGGGTGGGGTGAGG
>CAYJFT010000069.1:0-2113 GCA_964369765.1 uncultured Pseudomonadales bacterium
AAAAGAGGGAAAATAGCAGCAAAAAAACTAGGCCGATGTGTAAGCTGGCGCGAATTTTTTTGCATAAGATGATTATACATAATTGAGAGAGAAAAAACAATGGGGGAGATTGATGGGTTTGGTGGCGGTGAGGGGTTCTAGGCTGCAGCCGGAGAGAATTAAAGAGACCAGGGGATTAAAATGTTATCAGGGACAATGAGTTGGCCGTCGCCAACGCCCAGGGCGTGGCCAGGGCGGTAAGAACCGTGAGTGTCGGAGCCGCCAGAGAGAAGAAGCTGGTGCTTGGCGGCAAATTGAGTGAGAAAGGAGGTGAAGCTGGGGTCGGTGAGTTGCAAATGAGTACCGATGACATCATGATCGGTGATGGCGATGGTGGAGAGTTGGAGGGTCTGGGCTTGAGCAAGGATGGACTCTAATGAATCCAAGCCGTCGGAGTAAGTGGTGTGAATGTGTAAATCGAGCATAGATGTTGTTTGCTATTGTAGCATGAGTGAGGAGAAAAAACATTAAAAAACCCGGCGCTGAGGCCGGGTTTTTGCTTAAATTTCTGAGTGAAATTATTTGAGTTCGACGACACAACCAGCTTCTTCCAAGGTTTTCTTGGCAGCTTCGGCGTCTTCTTTTTTGGCGTCTTCCAAGACGTTTTTGGGCAAGCTTTCCACAAAAGTTTTGGCTTCACCTAGACCGAGTTCGGGCTTGAGGCCACGGACGGCTTTAATAGCAGCAATTTTGTTGCTACCGGAATCCTTGAGGACCACAGTGAACTCAGTTTTTTCTTCGGCAGGAGCAGCGGCGGCAGCACCAGGCATGGCACCCATCATCATGGGAGCAGCGGCGGTAACACCGAATTCTTCTTCCAAAGCTTTAACCAGGTCACTAACTTCCATTAAGGAAAGTTCTTTGACGGCATCAACGAGTTTGGTGACTTTATCAGACATAGTTTCTTTCTTTCTACTTATTACTTTTTACTAATAACTAATAATTAATACGGTTGCGAGAGTTTATTCGCCTTTGTCAGCAATAGCTTGTAAGACATAGGTGAGATCGCGGATATTGGCGCGCAGGACATTGACCAAACCAGTGGCTGGGGAATTGAGGGTGTGAATAAGCATACTGATGAGTTCGTTTTTGCCAGGGATCTTACTGAGGGCTTCGGCGCCAGCGGTGTCGAGGAATTTACCATCCAGGTAGCCGATTTTGACATTGAGTTTGTTTTGGTCTTTGATAAAATCATAGATAACTTTGACGGCGCTAACTTCGTCGTCATAAGAGAGGACCAGAGCGTTCATGCCGGAAAGAGCTTCTTGGACTTCTGGAGCTTTGTCAAAACCCAGGCCAATCAAGGTGTTTTTGGTGACAAAAAATTCGCCGCCGGCCTTTTTGAGGTTGGAGCGGAGGTTAGTCTGATCATTGACGCTAGTGCCGGCGTAGTCGACGACTAAGACGGACTTGGCGCGAGAAAGTTTCTCTTTGATTGCTTCTAAATTAGCGGTATTTTGTGTATTTGGCATAATTTACTTTCTAATTGTATTTATATTCCCCCATGGTTAATAGTTTCTGTGGCCGGGGTTTCACAATAAAAAAACTTTGGCCAAGGGCCAAAGAAAGTAACAAAAAATCTTGTTTACCTCGGCGTGACTTATTTGAATGCGCGCTGTCTTTGGCTTGATTGGGGTATTATATAAGAGGGACGGGGAGTTGTCAAGGGGAGAAATTGGAAAAAAGAGCCTCCCGAAAGTTAATTCGGGAGGCAAGAGATTAAAAACTAATTATCTTCGATGTCCAACGATTGTATTCATCTTTTCCTCTGGGGTAGAAGTAAAGATTATTATCGCTGGTTGCAGCAACTGAGACATGGACAATTCTTTCGGACTTATCCATGTCGAGATTATCTGCATTGTTTTCTACAAGTTTTTTTGCAAAACTGGGGAAGAGCCCTTCGAGAATAACAATAGTCTCAACTGTTTTCTCGTCGCTGTTTGCCAGGGCTTTCTCTAGCCAACTGTTTTTAGCTACAGACTGTAGCCTTGTGCTTGCTGCCTGGTAATCAGCGTTTTCAAGTGGATTTTTTGTGAAGCGTAGTAATACACTTTGTCCATCTTGATATAGAGTG
>CAYJFT010000069.1:2123-3652 GCA_964369765.1 uncultured Pseudomonadales bacterium
GCCCTCTTTGTTTGGTCCATAAGTTCTAAAATGATTATTTTCATTATAGAACTTGGCATGAGTTGTAATTGCATTATGAATTTTAGTCATATTTTTCTCCTTATGCTTGGCCGCCTCTGATGAGTGCGGACTTACAAGCGGTCCGTTTTGCGGACAGAAAAAAAGTTTATGAGGGGGAGGAGTGATAAACTGTTTTTCTGTCCGCAAAAGGCAATTGGGGAGAAAATAGAAAAATTAGTTTTTAAGAGCATTCTTTTGAATTGGTTAGCATTATTAATTCGTAGTGAAAAAATTTTGCTTAACTTAACAAAAGAATAAGTTATTATATCACTTATAGGTCTTTTTGTCAAGGGGGAAAATTGGGGCAGAGTTTTTGTAAAATGAAATTTACAAAATGGGGGAAAAGGGGGAAAGTGTAAAATGAGATTTACAATCTGGGGGAAAAGGGGGAAAGTGTAAAATGAGTTTGCTAGGTAAAATTGACAAAATTTTACCTAGGTGATTTTTTTGAAAATGAAAGTAAATCCAGCAAAAGCAAATAATAAATTGCCTTGATACAAAAAGAGTTTTTGATGATTAATAATTATGGTTTGCGAGATTTGCCGGGGACTACTATTATGAATAGCGTCACAAAAGAAGTTTACTATACTCCGCCTGATGGCTTGAATTTAATCAAAGATCTTTTGGAAAACTTGGAAAATTATTATAATTTGGAGGGGGGGGTGAGGTGGATGATCTGATTAAAATGGCAGTGATTCATTATCAGTTCGAGGCAATTCATCCATTTTTTGATGACAATGGAAGAGTGGGGCGGATTTTGATGGTTTTGTATCTGGTTTTGAGCAAAAACTTGCGCTATCCGGCTTTGTTCCTAAGTGGTTATATAAATGCCCAGAGAAAAGATTATTATCGGTTGTTAAGAGGGGTAACTTATCAAGGGCGGTGGGTGGAATGGGTGGAGTTTATAGTGGAGGGAGTAAGAGAGCAGGCAACAAAAACTGGTGAATTAATTGAGAAAATCTTGCAGTTGAAATTAAAGATAAAAACAGAGGCAATTGATAAATTGGACTTAACTTATGCAGATAGTTTGGTAAATTATCTTTTTCGGGGCGTGTTTTACACTCAGGCAAAATTGGTGGGAGAAACACAGATAAAGACTTTGAAGACAGCGCGGGTATACTTGGAATTATTGGGGGAAAGAGGATTTTTGCAAACCCGGGAATTAGAGGGAAGCAAGGAAAAAATTTACTATCAAGAAGAGTTGCTGAAATTGCTGGCTGAATAAGGCTTTTTGGTTAGCTAGGTAATTTGGGGGTGATTTTACCTAGATGAGAAAAGATTCTATGTTTAAACATAGAAAGTCGGGAGATTTTATGTTTTGAGGCGTCTAAAACATAGAATCTGTTTGGGCTGAAGTGGTAAGGGGGGCCAAAATTTGCTGAAAAAAGCGGGGGGGGCGAGCGAAAGCGAGCAGGGGTGGGAGGATAAGGAAGGCGTAGATGAGGGGGAGCCAAAGGGGGTGACTAAAA
>CAYJFT010000070.1:0-3542 GCA_964369765.1 uncultured Pseudomonadales bacterium
TCCAGGGCTTGATAAGTATAGGGCTGAAAAATATTGTCCAAATTGGCTAATTGCTGGGCAAATTGATCGGCCTGATACCAAGGATAGCCATTGGTTGTGGCAATTTGGGTAGATTCTAGATTATTAAGGCCTAGGTCATGAAAAGTAATCAGGCTATAGCGAGGGTCTAAGTGGTTTTGGTCAAGTTTTTGATCTAATTGGGGGATGATGGCGCGTAAATCTGCCAGGCGATAATTGCTGAATTGATTATTATTGACCACAAAAACTAGATCGAGTTTGTTGCTAGGAGTGGGGGAAGTTTGGGCGTGGGTGGGTGGAGGTGGGGAAAAAAGGAAGAGAAAAAGGACTAAAAAAATGGAGCCCAAAAATCTGGTAAAAAATTGTTGATAAGTGATTAATTTGTGCATATATGATTATTATCCGCACAAATCTCACAATTATCTCACTTTTTCTGGAGCAATTTTAAAGGTAATTTTTTAGTAAAAAAATTTGTGCCCAGGAAAGGACTTGAACCTTCACGCCTTGCGGCATACGCACCTCAAGCGTACGTGTATACCAGTTTCACCACCTGGGCACCAAACTATGCAGATTATATCATAATCTAGGGGCAAAAAAATGATTAAATATGGGTTATAATAGTCTGTCCCAAGATTTTTGGGCCAGTAGCTCAGTCGGTTAGAGCATCTGCCTCTTAAGCAGAGTGTCCTGGGTTCGAGTCCCAGCTGGCTCACTTCTGGGGGAAGTGTCGCCTAGTGGCTATGGCAACGGTTTCGAAAACCGTCGGGGCAACCCAGCGCAGGTTCGAGTCCTGTCACTTCCGCAAATTAATATAGAGCCGTTTGTCGAGGCTAAGAAGAATAATAATAATGATGAAAAAAACTCAAGAAGAATTAGTCAAAAAAAGACATGTGGGTTTGAGAAAGCGCTATAAAACGCTTTCATCGGTGATGCCAGTGATTGTCCGGGAGACTAAAGATGGACAGGAAATTTTATTGGCCAGGCGTTATCAAACTGGTTATATGGATGGTTATTGGGATTATGCTGGAGCTGGCCATGTGGATGAAAATGAAACTGCTCGACAGACTTTGCAGCGCGAGTGTCTAGAGGAAATTGGGATTCAGGTAGAGATTGAGACGGTGGAATTTGCTTTGCTAACACACTTTTTGCATTTAGAGAGTGATTTGACTTATTATAATTTATATTTTTGGGTCAGAGATTTTTCTGGTGAGCCTAGAATTATGGAAGCAGATAAATGTGATGACTTGAAGTGGTTTGGGGTAGACAATTTGCCAGAGAATTTTATTCCCAAAGATAAATTGGCTTGGGAAGCGATAGTGATGGGAAAAAAATATTTAGATGGCTTGGTGGAATGATTATTTTCTAGTATAATAGGAATAGTAAGGTTAGTTTATTCAGATTAACTGGTTCTGTAAAAGAAGAAAATCTGGAGGAAGGAGGTAAGAGCAATGTTTGTAAGAGAAAATATGGGAAAGGAGAGTGAAAGCGCAGCTGATTGGAAACAAGAAGGTTTATTGGCGCCAGAGCAAGAAATTTTGCCGCAGAAAAACCATGAAGAGCAAGAGATTCAATTGCATTGGGTTTTAGGTTGTGCTGGTGATTCTGGGCAAATAGTAGCATGTCTAAAACAGCTTTGAGTAAGAGGATTTTTTTCTAAAAGCGCCTTAATTTGATTAAGGCGCTTTTTGCTATAAAAATGATCTCTTTTTGTTTTATAATGGTATGTAATCAGTTGCGCTGATGCTAAAAGCGGTGATAGCAATGACTGATTATATTATTGAGGAAATAAAAAAGTGCATGATAAGTAGCGGCGAGCGAAAATCAAGAGAGGATGGCCTTTGGCGTAGGACTTTTTTTAAAATTACCGGAGAATCGGTTTTTTCATTTTCCTCCTTTCTTCCCTAAAGGGAAGAGACGCCCTCTGTAGTAGAGGGCGTTTTTTATGATTGTAAGGATTTAGGGAGGGTGGGTGGGTAAATTTTTTGAGTATTAAGTTTGCGAAATTGATGGCTGCTTTTTTGCAAGAGTTGGTGTAAATCTAGGAGATTTTGCCTAAATTGTGCTTGGATAGCGGGAAAATCAGCTGGCAAAGTGGTGAGAGTAGGATTAAGTCTGAGAATTTCTAAAAGCTCACTGTCTTCAAATTGACGCAGGATATATAGAGCGTGGAGGTTTAAATGATTGCTGAAACGATTGGTTTTGGTCAATTCTTTTTCGATTAAGGCCACTTGGTCTTTGAGAATTTGCTGGTCTTTGGCTGGTAAATTTTCCCAGAGTTTTAAACTATGTTCCAGGACTTTGAGACCGTCTTTGTAAGCAATAAAGCGCAGGCCCAGGGAGGCGTGATTTTGATTGAGAGCATTGAGGCGCTTTAGGAAAAAAATAGTGAATAAAGTACAGATAGAGCCGCTGATAATGTGATTGGCTATTTCAGTAAAAAAGGGCCAAAATTGCATGGCGGTAAAAATGGCGCTGACAAAAGTGATCAGAATGATGAGAATAATAAGTTGAAAACGATAACTTGATTGCATAAGACAAAGCTTATTTTATGATAAATAGTTTAAGATAGAAATGCAGATTTGCCGCAATTTTTGAGCTCTTTTGAGTTATAATGATAGTCTTTGGGTGGCAGTTCTGAATAACTATAAATATTTTGGAGGAAAGGCAGATGTTGAAGAAATGGCGAGCGCGACGACGACAGCAGCGGGCAGAAAAAAGAGCCCAAGTTGAGCAAGAGTGGAAAATTGCAGTGGCGATGACAAGGACTTTTGAAGGTCTGGACTATCATCGGCCGTGGTTAAAGAAATTGCTGAGCTTATTGGAGGAGGTGGTAGCGGTTGATTTTGCACAAATAGATTGGTTGCAGGCACATAATCTTGGTCAGCGCTATTGGAATGCGGTTTGCGGTTATGATTTTGGCTATCCTAGGACAATTTCTTGGTTAAAAATGGTAGCCAAGAAAAAGCAATTGAGTGCGGATTTTGGCTGGGATTTATTCTATGATGCTCAGACAGTGAGAAGCGAGAGCAAAGAGGATTATTTTGCGGTCAGAGAAGGCCGGCGCTATTTAGGAACAATTGCAGTCTTGCAGGCTTTTTTGGCTTATTCTGATGAAGAATTGGCGAGAATGCGGGTGGAAACTGCGGGAGAAGAGAATTAGTTAGGCAGAAAAAACTTAATCACCAGTGGAGGCTGGTGATTTTTTTTGCCGGAGAATTTTTGCGGGGGGGGGTGGTGGGTGGGGATTTGGGGCTTGAAATTTAGAGAAATTTTTGATAGAGTGAGGGAAGTAAAAGGAAAGGTGGCCAAATGAAAGATGAAGTTTTGGAGCTGATTGCGGCCGAGGAGGAGAGACAAAAAGATAAAATAGGTTTGATTGCCTCGGAGAATATTGTTTCGCCAGCGGTGAGCGAGGTATTAGGGAGTGTGCTGAGTAATAAATATAGCGAGGGTTATCCGGGGCGGCGTTATTATGAGGGCAGTGAAGTGGTGGATAAGATAGAGCGCTTGGCGCAGGAGAGAGT
>CAYJFT010000071.1:0-3460 GCA_964369765.1 uncultured Pseudomonadales bacterium
AGGAGGGTTATAAATTACTATATTTCTCTGGCGTAACAAAAATAAATTTGTCATCGCTACTGGCACCCTGAGTTTTTCCTAGAATTTGAAAATCAGTGTCAGTGGGATTGATAGAAAAGTCGCTCATAATTTGGTTGTAATCTGGCCTTTTTTTGGAGGGCAAGCGGTTGCTAATTTGGGGAAAAAGAGTGGGACTTTGGTAAATTTGATTAAGGTCGGAAAAACCATAATTTTTTTGTTTTTTTGGTATTGATGGAGTAAGCAAGTGGAGTTATCAAAAATGGGTAAAAGGTTGTAAATCCCTTGATTAAGTTTGATGCCCCAATTTTCAAAATGGCGGTCAGTTTCACCGGTTAGAATATCGACAAGCATCATTTGGTTAAATTGATAGATAAGGTCGTTTTGATGGGAATAGTTGATTAAAATTTGCAAAATTGTTTGATAGGTATAGTCGGTAAGGCTAATTTGCTCTCTTTTGTCTTTGATTGATTTTCTTTGGAAAACTTCTAGATAAAGTTCGTCGCCGCTTAGAATACGGGCTTTTTCTGGGTTGTAGTCATAGCTAACAATGCAGTCTCGTTGGTCAAAATCGGTAGCAAGGTCAGTTTTAACGCAGTTAATATCTAAAAAATGACAGATTTCTGAATAGATTTTTTCGGAAACATTGCTAGTTCTAAACTCTAGAGCTGGTTTATTTTCTTGGGGTAGTTCATTTCTTTTGATTAAAGCGCGGGTTTCAGCTACTTTTGCCCAATATTTTTCTTTGCTGCCTTTGGTGTATTCTTTGGTGTTAATTTCTTTGTCTTGAATAGTGATTTTAAGAATTGAATAGGTTGACATCGTGGTCTTTATAATAATCGTAAATTAATTGATGGGGAATGTGGGCGCGGCAAATGCCTTGGTTATCTTTGTGATGCTGATAGATTTGGTCCCAGGGGCTGTGGGGTTGATGTGAGAGGTCGACGAGCTGGGAAGCGGGGGCTTTGGCAAATTTTTTTAGGGTAATTTGGTCAAGAAACTTTTTGACTTGATGGGGAGTATTTTGATAGATTTCTTGGGCAAAAGTGTGATGGGGTAGGACAATGCCTTTGCGGAAATATTCGTAGACGGATAATAAAACTGGGCCGTGACGCCAGGCCTGAAATTGTTCGTTAAATAGGGGAGTACCGGTGGTTTATTTTAGATAGTCTATATTGGCAAAGTAGAGGAGTTTGTTAAGTTTGAGATTGGTAATGGGGATTTTTTTATTTTGACAGTGTTTAATGATATGAAAAGAAAGCCGAATTGTTTCACGATCGGCTTCTTCTTTGGCAAGCTGGTAGAGTTGAGCTAAATTTGTCATTTTACCTTTGGATGGTTTATTATAACCATATTTGGGTAAAATTCAAGACAGCCTGGACAACTTGGTCGCCTTTATTTTTTTTTACAGCCCCAGGCGCCGCCGCAGTTGCAGGTAGTACCCAGGGTAGAAGTGGTGGAGTCGGTAGCGGCGGCGCCTGGGTTTTTTTCAGGGTTAGAGTTAAGGTATTGCGGGAGGAGCTTGGCCAATTCTTTGGCTTTATAAACTTTGCCTTGGGAGATGATTTGCTCATTGATGATCAGGCCAGGTTGGGAGAGGATTTGGTAATCGAGGAGAGCTTGGATGTCGTTGATGTACTCTACAGTGGCAGGGAGGCCCAGGTTGGTGACGGTGGCCTGGACTTCTTGATATAATTTATGGCAATTGCCGCAGCCGGCGCCCAGGACTTTGATGGTATTATTCATAACTTTTTTATCTTTCTAATAATTTTTGGTACTATTTGATACTATATTGTCCGGGGTTTTAAATCCCGGTGTAGATCAGGTAGAGGGCTAGGGCGAGGATGGCCAGGCCCAGAACGATTTTGATGGCTTGGCTGAAGCGGGCGTATTTGGGAGAGGTGGTGAGGCGGGTGACAAAACCCACGCTGGTGCCGGCGGCGACCACCAAGGCACTGTGGCCAATGGCATAACAGAGGAGGAGAATGATGCCGTAGATCAGGTCACCACTGGTGCCAACGATGGCAAGAATGGCGATGAGAACCGGGGTAGAGCAGGGGGAAGAGATTAAACCAGCCAGGAGGCCAGTGATAAAGCTACCAATAAAACCTTTTTTGGTGTTTTTGCTGATAAAATTGGTTTTGGGGAGGATATGAGTAACTTCCCAGATTTCTAGGACCATGAGGATGAGGAAGACACCAAGGATAATATACCAGATGCCGCCAGTGAGGCCCAGGAAGTCACCAAAAAGAGTGGCGATGACGCCTAGGGCAGTGAAGGTGACGGCGGTGCCCAGGGCAAAGATGAGGGAAAGCTGGAGGGATTTTTTGGTGGAGATATCTTTGCCACCTACATAGCCAATAACCAGGGGGATACTAGCCAGGCTACAGGGGGTGACAGAGGTGAGTAGACCGGCCAGAAGGGCGATGAGGGGGGCGATCCAGAAATTATTGGTAATTAGAGTGGAGAGGGATTCCAAGATATTAGTTAAAGACATAACCCATTTCCGCAAAAGTAGCTAATATTTCTGCTTCGGTGATACCGCCTTCGTGAGTGGTATAGAGTTGACCGTGCTCGTCATAGAAGAATTGAGTGGGGATGACGCTAAAGTCAAATTGCTCGGCCAGGGCGGGATATTTCCAGTAATCAACAAATTTGATAATGGCTTGACCTTTTAGGTCAGCATTGACTTTTTCCAGGACTGGGGCCATTTCTTTGCAGGGGATACATTCGGCGCCGCCGACGTCCAAGAGCGTGGGGAGGCCTTGAGAGATAACCGCGTCTTTTTGGAAGTCGGCGTCAACATGTAGGTCAAATTGACCAGAGGTGGAAGGGGGGGCGGGCTCGGCGTCGCCTTTGAAGTAAATGAGGCCAACGATGGCGGCGACGATGGCGGCGACGATGGAGATTTTTAAGAATAGATTTTCTTGCATAAGTTTTTTATCTTTCTATTTTATAATATTTTTTTACTTTTTATAATTAATTTTAATTTAAATTGGTGCTGGGGTGGGGGACTAGACTAGGAAGGCGCCAAAGAAATTGAAGAGATAACCAATAATAATGATGCCGATGGTAACGATAGCGATAAAGGCGGTGAGGAGTTTGGGTTTCATGACTTTGCTAAGCATTAGGAGCGAGGGAACAGAGAGAGCGGTGACACCCATGATAAAGGTAAGGACGGTGCCAATGGGGACGCCAGTGGCAAAAAGAGCCTGGGCGATAGGGATAGTGCCAAAGATGTCGGCGTAAATGGGGATGCTGATTAGGGCGGCGAGAATGGGGGCAAAAGGGTTATTGGTACCAATGACAGCATTGATGAAATCGGCGGGGATGACATTGTGGATGAGGGCGCCAATAGCGACGCCGGCGAGGATATAAGGGAAGACTTTGCGGAAAGTGGCGAAAGTGGTGGCCCAGGAGCTGGCGGCGCGGTCGCGGATGG
>CAYJFT010000072.1:0-3397 GCA_964369765.1 uncultured Pseudomonadales bacterium
ATTATTTTTATCACCGAGACCAAACCCAATTATCTTAATCAACACGGGCTCACTAGCCTCAGCGACTTAAGCCAACACTTTAGCACCGCCCAAATTACCCCGATTATCATCACTACCCCAGAATTAACGCAATTTTATCAAGCCCTGGCCGGACCACTCCCTCAGCAAAATCTGCTTTTAGAACCAGCTCCCCAGAACCAAAACTATCATCATTTAATCAAAGCCATTACTCAGTTAGCTGCTCCAAAAAGCAAAGCTATTTATCTTTTGCCCGGTTTTTTGGGCAGCCAACTCTATTTAGAAAATGGCCAAAAAATCTGGGCCGACACCAGCGCCCTCACCACTGAAATCATTATGAATAATCTTACTTTTGGCCATTATTCCAGATTGCGCTATGACTATTATAATCAAAGCTCTGCTACCCGCCCGCTCCTTAATAATGATCTCTACGGCGCCCAAGACACTTATTATTACCTTATCACTCAATTAGAAAAATTCTTGGGCGCCGATACCGACATTGTCTTTTATCCTTATCACTGGCTTAGCGATCTTCCCCTCCAGGCAGACATCTTGGCCGAACACTTGACCCACAGCCCTTATCAAGAAATCTCTTTTATCACCCACAGCACCGGCGGCCTGCTGGCCGCCACTTATCTGGCCAAAAGTTATCCTGATCAGCCCCAAGTCCACAAAATTTACCCCATCGCCGCCCCACTTTATGGCACCAATACAGCCCTAAGCGCTCTGGAATTAGGCCAAACCGGTGATATGGAAAAACTCCTTGGCGATCAAGGCATTAATAATGACTTTTTGGGCCTCACCTATCAAGCCATTTACAATTGGGTCAAAAGCCTCACTTTTCACTCCGCCATTATTCATCAACTCTTGCCCAATCGCCAATATCTAGAACATTTGCCCCAGCTATTTCTAGACAACAATTCCAATCAACTCACCCCTATTACTTCTTGGGAAACCTTCTTGGAAATTCTCCGCAGTAATAGCAATTTTGACAGCCAGTTTTTGACCAATCTGCCCAATAGTCATCAACAATTACAAGAAAATACTTTTGCCGGCGATATTGTGGGGATTTTTTCCCGCTATGATACTACTTTAATTAGCACTAATCAGGGTTTTTTGACTCCCGCTATTGCCGTTTATGAAAAATCATATTTTTCTCATGACCTACATTTGGCAGACTTACTTTATCGCTATGAGGGCGATGGCACTGTCTTGGGCTTTAGTAGTGGCGCCTATGATAGCAATAATTCCCCCCGGCTTGAGAGCAAAAACTTTAGCCATTTAGATCATAACCAAATTTTAAATAGCCCCCAAATGGTCAGTTATTTAATTAGCGATTATTTAGGCTATGCCCCCCAGAGCAAGCTCAGAAGCCTCGCCCTCCCCCAAAACGCTTCCTTATTCTACAACAATACCACTCCCACCACTTTTATCCCCAGCGCCACCAGCGATTTTATCAAATTAACTTTTCCCCACTCCTCTAATTTAAGTTTTACCATTAATGATAGCAGCGGCCAGATTCAAGCCACCGCCAGTGCTACTACCCACAGCGGTTTTGACCGCCAATTTTATCAATTAATTACTTTTCCCAGTGAAAACGAACCCACCGCCAGCCTCTATTTACCCCATACCGGCCAAGAAATTAGCTTTTCTCTCTCCGCCACTAAGGACGCTAGTCAATCCGCTCCTCTTCCAGTTGCCCTGCAAACCCTAGATGAGCAAGGTTTTCCCACCAGCAGTAGTCATTATCAACTCACTCTTGATCCAAGCCTTAATGCCAGTAATTCTGCCACCAGTTCCGCCCAGACTCTCTCCTGGTTAGATTTTACTCTCACCCTAGACACTTTAGCAAAAATTCCCCACCCCCCCCACAAGCAAACAATTTATGCCAGAAACTACAGTCTTACTCCCCAGCTCACTTTTTCTGACCCAGGTACCAGTCAACAACTCACTCTCTCTGGTCCCGACCTCTCCAATCCCAGCCTCACCCAACCCCAACCCAGTTTCCACAGCGCCCGCCCCCATATTGCCTCTGTTGATCAAAACGGCTTGGTCACTGCTCACGCCCCCGGCGAAACCACCATTTATTTCCTCGACCAAAGCGGCAGTCAAAATCTCTTATCAAGTAAAATCTCCATCCCCACCCCGCCCACCCCTCCGCCTACACCTACACCCATGCCCACTTCTACTCCAAGTCCAATACCAACTCCCACCACCACCCCTACTTCCACTCACAATCCTACTCCTACATACAATCCAATCGCCCCCTCAAAGTCCACTATCATTCACAGCTCCAGCATAAGTCTAGTCACTTCTCACAATTATTATCTAGTTCAAACCAAATTAAAACAAAATGCAATTACCCCAGTAAAAAACCCCTTATATATCAACCCAACTACCCCCACATTCACCACCTCTCCAATCACCATTGCCCCAGTTTTAAACACAAACATCACTCCCCTAGGTTTTTTTGCTTATTTGTGGCAGCTTATCCGCCAGTTTTTTAGCTAATATCGCTATCAAACACCCAGGCCCCATTTTGATTCCGCACCAAAGTCACTTCCCGATTACCCTCTAGCTCATCAAAACGGTATAAATCCATACTCACTATCAATTCCTGATCATCCCCAGAAACTACCCGGGCACTATCCACATCCCAGTCTGCACTCAGGCCCATGCCCCCTACATTGGTATTGATGTATAAAAAACCATTATCTTCTTTAAAATAAGCATTCTCTCCCTGGGTTAAATCTGGATTATCCCAACCCATAGCTGTCACTAAACCAGGCGAGAAAACATCTACAGTAAAATCTTCCAATGCTTGCAAACTCTGAATTTGCGAATCACCAAGGACAAAATAACCCGGATTACCCGCCAATTCCATATTATTATCAAACTGAGCATTACCCCCATAAATAATTTGCAAGCGCTCTGCCTGCTCAAAAAGCCCCTCCAAAATCTCCTGCGCCTCTTCATCACTCATCGCCATCTGCTCTATCAGTGATTTATCAGTCACCGGCGCCACTGTTGCCTGGGCCACTGGCATTGGCGTGGCTATTACTGTTGCTACCGTCCCCACTTCCTGTTCTTTTTCCCCATAAGCAAAGAATAAAGCCACCCCGGCCCCAGCCAATAAAAGTATCAATAAGACAATGATAAAATTTTTCATAATATCCTCATTATACTGCAAAAAAAGCCAATAAATTAAGGAAAGCTATCAAAACCACCCAGCTAAACCGAATGCCCCTCCTTGCCATTTTTATAGAAATTCCGATATATCAGTCATTTTAGGCCTAAAACCACCCCTTTTAGGCCATCACAAAGCCTTACAGGGGCATTTTTTGACCAACTCCAGACTTTTAGATAAAATTTCCCTCTC
>CAYJFT010000073.1:0-3310 GCA_964369765.1 uncultured Pseudomonadales bacterium
AATTGGGTGGTGGGGTTTTGGTCAAAACTCTGCAAGGCCCACTCCCTGGGTTTTGATGTTTGGTCCTTTAGCGGTTTCCTCCACGAACAACTGGCCGCCGGCACCCCCGCCCAGCAAGCTCTGCTCGCCGAGCTAGATGTCTTGGTCGACGGCCCCTTTATCCTCGCCGAGCGCACCGTGGACCTGCTTTACAAAGGCTCACGCAATCAGCGCACTCTTCGTCTCCGCCACGGGGAAATTCAAGAAATTCTTAAAGACACTATCTAAAAAAAAGCAAAAAAAACGCGGCTGGCAAAATGATTTCCCATCATTTTGCCAGCCGCCACATCTTCAAAAAATTCTTATCCTATCTCTTCCAACTCCTCCAAGCACGCCTGCAATAAATCAAATCTATTCCTAAAATGCATATTCGAATACTGTTCCATCTGCCAATTCTCTTTTGCCAAAAGCATTCTCAAAAAATCCTTTACGTCCTGACTCTTAGCTAATTCCTTTGCTTCATGCTTATCATCAGTTAAAACTACAATAATTAGGGCAAACTCAAGTTTCTGTTCAAAATTATTGCATTGATTCTCTTTTGCCTTGTTAATCAATGCCCCTTTACTCTTCAAGAAAACATTTTTCCTGCAGACTTTTTTCGATTGCTCATCAAGAGGGATACTAGAAAGCAAAAGCAATAGTTCATTCCAATCTTGATATTGCCAAAAATACTCTACCTGTTTCTGCAATTTTTGGGCTAATTCTAATCTCCCCTCAAAAGAAAAACCTATTTTCGCGGCCAAATGTCGAAATTCACCTAAATGCTCCCGATCAGCAATCACCTCCGGAATACAATGCCGCCTTATTGTCTTCTCGATAATCTCTGCCACCATCACTTTCTCTATTTTCTCAAAATTCCCCAGTTCACTAATTAAAGCATAAAAGTTTTTAATCAATAAATAATGCTTACTCCCAGCCAAAACCAAGAAAAATGACCACATCCTCTGCCGAAAACCACTATCAGTACTCCAACCAAAAATAACTCCCATCAACATAAATTCATGCCACTCACTTGCAGTCAAATTCCAGAAATTTACACCTTCAATTCTAGTCTCAGAACTTTTGGAAAACAAAAGCTTGCTTTGAAAAAACCACTCCGCCAACAAACTATTCCAAATCTTCCTTCCTTGTCTGCTCCAAGTAAAATAATGAATTAAGCAGCTAGTTGCTTCGCTAAACCTATGCTGGAGAAAAAATGGTTTACTAAACTCCAACAACCACTGACAAACTTCTACAGAATTGACTACAAATTTCTTACCCCGCATCTTTTGTCGGAAAAACTTTCTCCAGACATTTTCCAAGCCCAGCTCAAACGCTTTTTCTTTAAGCCAAATTTGCCAATCAACTCCTCTCTGATCTTGCTGACTATTTTGCCCCTGCTCTACCATCACTCTTTCCTCCTCTTAATAAATTTTTGAAGAACCTCGGGCTCTCACCTGAGTGCACAGATTATAACACAACATTTTTGCTTACAATCATTTCTCCCCGCCTAATAACTGAATTTAGCCAAAATGCCCAAATATGACGCTTTTAACGGACCTTTTGCCCATATTTGGGCATTTTGACCATTTTTAAGCAAAAAAAGCGGGGCGGGGGGGTTTTTTTTTCAAAAAACAAAACACCCCCCGCCCCCATCATCTAATTCCAAAAAATCATTTCCCTAAACTTCTCTTTTTATTTACTCACTGCCAGCAAAGCCAAAAGTTGGGCTCTAAGCAAATTCCATTTACACCGATCAAATTCTTCATCACAAATTATTGTTTCACCAGCAAAATCCAAATCACAAACAAATTCTATAAACCCAGCCAGGCCAAAAATATCAATTTCTTGTTTTTGCAGTTTTAGCGCATCTAGCAAAATTGCTATGGGCAATAAATAAGGCCAAGTCAAGCTTGCTTCCAAATCAGCCTGGCCCAAAAGCCGCAATGGCTCTAGGATATTAACCAAAAGCACTTCTCTAATCGTAGAAGATATTAGGCCTGTTTCAGCCAAGCGAATTAATCTAAACCAAGCATCTTCTTTAAACCATTCTTGTACTTGCCCCACTAGCATTCTTTCCAAATCGCTATTATAAGCCATAGTATAATTTACCATCTTGCCCATATTTTCCAACTTAATATTTCTGGGCAACAAATAAAGTTTTTCTACAAAAACCAGATCAATAATTTTCTGCACCCGCTCTTTTTCCGCCAAAGTCAATTTTAATTTGGGAAATAAGAAATCCACAGCATTAATCATTGTTTTTAAGTCGCGCCCTTTGGCTTGCTCAATTGCCTGCCATAAATAATTGCGAAAACCTTCTGTCTCACCCAAGCCTAAATAGTCAACCAATTCCAAAAACTCTTTTTGATGATTGATATCCAAACAAAAAATTGTTTTTTTGGATATTTTTTTCTCACTTGCTTGCTCTGTAAAAAAGAAATCATCAAAAAGCCGGAAAAACTCTTCCATCGCAATTTGAGTCAGAGTAAAATTATTCTCCAGCTCTTTTTTTACCAGCAAATAATTTTTTTCTATTAAATCCTTTTGCAGCATCAAAAACAGCCAACTACCCTCAGCTTTTGTGTTTAAAACACTTGGCTGTTTATGCAAAACTGCATTGTGATAATAAGAATAATATTCCCCCACATAACCATTTTTCAAAGACAGTTCCTGCCACCTAGTTAATTTCGCTACCAAATTTGGTCCCACTTTTTTTGCCATCATCTTTATCCTCCCTTAATGATTTTTTGATTTTTGATTTTTTAGAACCAGACCAAGTATTATACCCCAGAATTAGCCGATTCACCAACAAAATTAGCCAAAAGATACTTTTCCAACAATTCCAAACCATAATATGGATCATCGGCGATTATCATTACACTCACCAGCTCCAACTCTGGCACTACAAATAAATAATTCCCCACATTACCCATGGCAAAATAAGTCTGAAAGCCAGCAATTTCTCTACTCCAAAAACCATAACCATACTCACCCATCAGTGAGTCCGTCTCCACCACTTGCTCCCACGACTCTCTAATCCACTCCTCACTAACCACCCGCACTCCATTCCACTCACCCCCATTTAAATACAACTGACCCAAGCGCAAAGCTACTTCTGCCTGCAGCGCCAAACCACTCCCCCCATCTATATAACCCTGCGGGTCACTCTGCCAATAATACTTTTCTGCACTCACCCCCAGGGGCAGCCATAAATTTTCCTGGGCATAATCCGCCCCTCTCTCATCCACTGCTTTTGCCAGGGCCACACTTAGCAAATGAAAACCACCGG
>CAYJFT010000074.1:0-2929 GCA_964369765.1 uncultured Pseudomonadales bacterium
GGGTAAAAATGGGGGTTTTTGGGGGTATTGTAGTGGCCTATAAGTGTATTGTGAAGGACTTTTTGGCGCCAATGGTTTTAAGAAAATCCTACTTTAGGCAGCGAATGGCAAAGCCGTTGTACTTAAAGTTGCCATTCGGCGGGCCGACACTACTGTTATTTAGCTCCATAATTCTCGCGCCAGAGGAACTATACTCTGTGCTACTCCACCAGTAGCCGTCTGTACCCTGGCCATGCAAATTTCCATTTGCACCGGAGTTACCTGAGAAAGTGCCGTTGTAGATAGCAGGGTTTGTGTAGCGGGAAATGAGAGAGGTAGTTGTTTGATTGGTCTCTCCGGTACCGCCAAAGGCCTGATCGAGGGTGATAAAGTCATTTTGAGTGGGGAGGGTGAAGCCGGCGGGACAGAGGCCAGTGACATTATTTTGTGAGCCGGTGTAATTTTCATCATAATAAGCACTAGAATGTTGCATAGCCGCTTGCCAGTTATAGAGATAACCACATTGACCACTTAAAGAACCCCATGATGCACAGGAATTATGAGAAGCGGACGGGTCAACACAGTCTCCATAAGTTCCCGAACCAAAGCGATTGGTGGGAGAAGAAGAGCTATAGCCAGAAAAGGTGGTTTTATTGGAGCAGGCGTCCGTGCCGCCCTGGGCGCTGGCACCGCCGTAGGCCAGATTATCCACCATCCATAACTTGCCATCGGGGAATTTGCGGAAAGTATAGGTTTTATTATCGCGCTCGTCAAGGAGCTCCAAAGTAGCTTCTGGGGGACAAAAAGCAATTTCACTACCGGCAACACAAATGTTTTGATTAACAACTTGGTCATTAGCACTATCACCACAGGTAGGCATATTGGCAATATATTCATCAGTGACTTCGCTGGTGGTAACGGGGACTTTTTCTACGGCAATAGAAGAGGAAAGGTCACCGCTGGGATTGCAGCCAGAGATAGTGGCGGTAAAAATGGTACGGCTGGTAAGGGTGGGGACGCTGATGCTGCAGCCGGTGGGGCGACCATCAGCGTCGGGGAGGATAGTAGTTTCTAAGTTGGTAACGGGAGCTCCGTCTGGGTCAGTGATACTCCATTGACAGTTGGCGCCAATGCCGGTGGCATTGTCAACAGTGATAATAAAGCCATCTGCCCCATCACTAGTTTGTGATATTTCTACAGCTTCATTATTGGGAATATCACAGGCTGGCTCCATAGCCATAAAATAGCCGTCTCCGCCGGGACCATTGAGTTTGACAAATTTATAGCCATTTAGGAGCACGATGCTACCAGCTTCCCAGTCGGCGACGGTGCGGAGTTTGATTTGGGCGAAGGCTTGGGTGGTAAAAAAATTATAGGATACTAAAAAGCAGAGAGAGAAGGCCAAAAAAACATTGATGTATCGGGGTTTTTTAAGAATTTTATTTTGGTTTTTCATAAATTTTTATTTTTCTTTTTTATTTATAGTTTTTTCTTTTCTATAATTTTACTAGATTTTTTACTTATTTCTTTTTATCTTTACTGTATATTTTAACTTAATTTTAACTAAGCTTAAACCTAATCTAATTTAACCATTTTTTTCCTACTAGATTAAGGATAGAGCTTATCCGAATAATCCTGCATCATCCGTTTGGCGGAATAGGCGGGGGAAAGTTTGATGGAGTTTTTCATCATCTTGAGCCATTTTTGGGGGAGATTGTTTTTGTCTCGGTGATAAAAAGTGGGGATGACTTTGTTTTCGATCAAGTGGAAAAGGCTGGCTTGCATATCGGCGTGATTGATCACCCAACCTTTGGATTCGTCAGTCCAATCAACTTCTTCGGCCCAGCCATCATCGCTAGTGAGCTGGAGGACGCCATTACTGATAGCCTTCATGCCACTGGTGCCGCTGGCTTCTTCGCCTTTGCGGGGGGTATTAAGCCAAACATCGCTACCGCGAGTAAGAGCGGCGCCCAATTCCATATTGTAATCGGGGATAAAGAGGGCATTACCGCGGAGTTCTTCGGACATATAGCCAATGATTTCGCGAATGAGACTTTTGCCCTGAACATCAAAAACATGAGCTTTGCCGGCGACCAGGATTTGCACCGGGTGATTGGTAGAGAGGGCGATTTCTTGGATGCGGGAAATGTCGCGGAAAAGGAGATCGGGTTGTTTATAAGTGGCAAAACGGCGGGCCCAGGTAATGACAAGTTTTTCTGGGTCATAAGAGAAACCAGTGCGGTCCTGGACCAGCTTGGCGGTATGGCGTTTGTTTTCCAAATGTAGTTCCCAGAGTTCTTGGGGATCCAAATTAGCGGTAAGGCGCTCGTCATGCCAGGTAGGAAAGTGAACACCATTGGTGACATTGACCCAATTGTATTTGGGCCAGGTTTTTTGACAGATCTTAAAATGCGGTTCACTAACCGAGGAGCAGCGACTAGAAACATTGAGGGCAAATTTGGTGACGTCAAAGCGCCCCTGGGAGTCGGTGCCATCTTTGAGGAGGTCAGCAACCGGGATGTCCATTTTCTGGGCATAATATTTGGTATAGGCTTTCATCAGATCTAGGTCATAGGATTGATTGCCGGCGTCAACAACAGTGTGATTGGTGTAGACGGTGAGGTCGATGGCGGCTTTGCGGGCAGCGCGATAACTAAGGTCCTGCTCATCCATAAACATGCGGATTAATTGCCAGTGCAGGAAACTGGGGCGACCTTCATTAACGTGATAGAGAGCGGGGGTGAGATGGAGGGCCTTGAGGGCTTTGACGCCGCCGATGCCCAAGATAAGTTGTTGTTTAACAATTTCTTCTTGGGTGCCAGCATAAAGGGCATAGGCCAGGCGGCGTTCGTGAGAGTGATTGTGAGGGTTATCGGGATCAAGAAGGTAAAGAGTGACAGTGGGGCCAACTTGGTATTTCCAGATTTGTACCCAAACATTGACCTGGGTC
>CAYJFT010000074.1:2939-3306 GCA_964369765.1 uncultured Pseudomonadales bacterium
GCTTGATTGCCTTCCAAAGTAATTTTTTGGCGGGCTTCTTCGCCTTTGTAGAGCAGCCCAACACCGGCCATGTGGATCCCAAGGTCAGCAGAGGCTTTGAGAATGTCGCCAGCTAGGATACCAAGGCCCCCGGCATAAATGGGTAAGCCAGAGTGAAGACCGAACTCGGCACTAAAATAAGCTACTGGTTTTTGGGCAGAAAATTTCTTTAACATAATAACTTCATTTTAGCAGAAAAAATGGTGGGTGACAAGGGGGCAGTTTTTTGGGAAAAAGAGCTCTTGATGGTATAATCTGGGGCAAGATGGAAAAAAATTGGCAAAAAATGCGGGGGGAGATAGAGCTGCGGGAAAAATTATTGGCGCGG
>CAYJFT010000075.1:0-3274 GCA_964369765.1 uncultured Pseudomonadales bacterium
ATTTTTACTCATCTTTTTCCTTTTACTCCACCCTTCAAACTCTGGGACTAACCATTAAGTTGGAATTATTTGCTCATTTTACAACTCTTTTTTCTCTTTGTCAAATCAAGCTCACCTTTCCTCTATTCCCGCAAATTGTGACACATAAAATAGTATAATACCCCCATGTCAAAAAAATCTTCTCCTCGCCAACCCAGCCAACGCCGCCCCCATCCCCTCTCCACCCTCTCCCCCGCCCAGCGCCAACTTCATCATCAAGACGCTCGTCTGCAAAAAATCCTCCAACGCCTCAAATCCCTGATCCTCCGCGATTTTGACCCAGAGCAGCGCGCCCTCATCAAAGCCGACCTCGCCCACCTCCACCAGCAATTCCAAACCCAAGAACTCAGCTTTGATCATTACAAAATCGCCGCCCTCTCCCTCCTCCTCATTCACCGCTCACCCGTCTGGACCGAACAATTCCTCTACCGCGAAACCGGCGCCTTCCTCACCCAGGCAGAAAAATTCACCCTCAGTAATTTGCAAAATACCCTATAGTATGTTATAATAATCCGTTCTTTACAAGCAAAAACATCATTACTCTCATAATTTAAAGGAGGAAAAATTATGAAAAAAGCCACAGAATGGCTGCTTTATGCAGACATACACGGCAACTTAGAAAAAATGAAAAAGTTTGTTGATTTTCTCAGCAAAAAAAAGGAGATTTATCAAAGATCACCAGATGTCATCCTCCTGGGTGACATAGTAGGCATTGAGGAAGACGCAGCCCTGCGTCATCTATACTATCAATGCAAAGATGATAAGATCGATAAGGGTAAATTCCAGGAGGAAATAAGGGTCAGCTTGGAAAAATACCAAGACACAATCGTCCTCCCAGAGCTTGATTTTACCCAAAGTTTCTCGCAGTTTTTACGCAATTTGCTCAGTAAAAACCCAAGAATCAAATTGTATTTACAAAGCCAGTTAATCAAGAAGCTGAGCAAGTTTCTTCATGAAATCAGAAGCCTAAGCAATCAACTCTTTTACATCTTCGGCAACGCCGAAATGGTTTGCCCTTATTTCCCAGACAACCCTGATGAGTTGGTCAACAATTTAAGCAGTCTTTGCGATGAATTAAGCATTACTGCAGTTACCGATTGTCACACCATTGAGGACACCAGCATTACCCTAATTGGCTTTGACGCAATTAATAAAATTAGTAATTGCCCAAAAAGGATTGAGACTTTGATTAGTCACTATCCCGCCAGCACAACAAATAGTCATCCCAATGATCAAAAAGCAGCTCGGCTGCTCACAGAAATCATCGAGTCTCGGGGTGTGCACACTTTTGTCCACGCCCATACCCATCCAGCGAAAAGCCAGACTATTTTGCAAAAAGATAATTTTGTAATTTGCCTGGCCGCAGGCGACCCTCTCATAGTTTTTGCCTAAAAAGAACCCTTACAGGAAGCTGTCCCCCAGCTTCCTTTTTTTGCCCCGCCCCCCTAATTTCCCCCAAAAATCTCCCATTTTTTAATATATAATCAATATTTATGAATAAGACCATAGTCAAGTCAAGCCAAGCTAAATCAAGCCAAGCTAAATCAACCAAACCAGATACTCAATACGCTGATCTCCTCCGCCTAGTCCTGGACACTGGCGTCACTGTCCCCTCCCAACAAGGCGTGGATGCCAAAATGCTTTTTGGTGCTCCCCCCCTGCGCTACACCCTCTCCGCTGGCTTCCCCGTCATCCCCGATCGCGACCTCGGCTCTTTTTGGCGTGCTCCGATTGGCGAGATTTTTGCCTTTATCAACGGCGCCCGCACCCAGGCCCAATTAGAAGAATTTGGCTGCAAATGGTGGAAAGCCTGGGTTACCCCAGAAAAATGCCAGAAACGCGGCCTGGAACCAGGCGACTTAGGTCCCGGCTCTTATGGCGCCGCCTTTCACGACTTCCCCACTAGTGAGGGCCAGAGCTTCAATCAATTTGCCTATCTTATCAAACAACTCCGCGAGCAGCCTCAGTTACGCACTCACTTCATCACTCCCTGGATTCCGCAATACATTTATCGTGTTGACGGCCGCCAGCAAAAAGTCGTTGTCTGCCCCTGTCACGGCTGGATGCATTTCCGGGTGGTTGAAAACAATCTTTCTCTGCATATGTTCCAGCGCTCCGGCGACCTCCCCGTGGGCGTTCCCTCCAATATGATTCAATATTCTGCTCTCTTGCTCGCCGTGGCCCATGTCACCGGCCTCACCCCTCATCAATATGTCCCCACCATCTCCGACGCCCACATTTATCTAGATCAATTAGACAGTGTCACCGAACTTATCTCCCGCCCACCTCTCCCCCTCCCCACTATGCGCTTGGTCAACCCCCCCGATGACCTTTTTGCCTTCCGCCCAGAGCATTTTGAACTCCTCGACTATCACCCCCACCCCCCCATCAAAAAAATCCCCGCCGCTATTTAGAATTTATAGATGATTAAAATTGATTTAAGCAAGGTTTAAGCAAGATATAAGTAACATTTAAGTAGCATTTAAGTAGCATTTAAGCAAGATAAAATAAAAAAATAAAAACAAAATTAAACAAATAGAAAGTAAGCAACAATGACCACGAAAACTCTTCGGCCCGCCTCCAACTCCAGCCCAACTGCCTCTCCCCCCCTAGATTTAGAAAACGCCCGCTACAGCGATCAAGCCCAGATTATGCAAAACTGGCTAGACGCCGGCGCCTCCCCTTTTCTTCCCGAAAACATTGACCAAACCGCTCAACCCATTATTAAGCAAGGCGAGCATTGGTATATTATCGCTAATCGCTGGCCTTATCAAAACACCCGTCATCATTATTTAATCATTTCCAACCAGTACTGGACTAGCCCCGATCAAATTACCCCACCCGCCCAATTAGAACTTTTTGAGATGTTTGCCTGGCTGCGCCATCACTTAGCCACCTTTTTAGGCCCGCGCGCCGCCGGCTCCCCCGGCGGCGCCCTGGCCCTGCGCTTTGGCGACACCAATTACTCCGGCGGCACCGTTGATCATCTGCACTGGCAATACATTGTCCCCGAATTAAATGACCCCAATTACGAGCGCATCAAATTTAATATCGGCAAAAAAGCCGCCAAATTGAAATAGCACAGCCCTTCTTTACCGATAATCCGTCACCACCGGCTTCACCGCCCCAGCGCGCTTTAGACCCAGCAATTTCTCTTTCATCGTTTCACTCACCCGATAACTTTCGCGCCCTTTTTGGATGGCCTTATTCACTGTCCAAGCATCCAATCTCGTCT
>CAYJFT010000076.1:0-3086 GCA_964369765.1 uncultured Pseudomonadales bacterium
ATAAAATCTTATCTTTTTCACTTCACCCACTTTTGGCACCACCCCAACCAACTAATTCCCCAATCTCCCAATGTCACTCCGGTTTCACTTTAAAAAATATCTCTAGCAAATCAGCAAAATCATATGACTCATTCATAACAGTCATAGTCCCATTTGTCATTATTAAATATTTACCAGTCGATTTTTCAAAAGCCACATAATCTAAACTGGAGGCTCCCAACATCAGATAATCAGTGATATCATTTTCATGAACATTATGATTAAATTTCACCAGGTCTCTGGTATATCTACCTGAAAATTTTGTTTCTATCTCTTCATTGTAACAACAGCAAACAGTATAATCATCATAGTGAAAACCATTAGCCTCTGCTAAAAACTTAGCATAGTCTTCTGGCAAAGCACAATCGAAGTTCTTTTTACAATAATCAGAAATTTTAGAAATAGTTTCAGCGGACAAACCACTGGGATATTCACCTTTTTCTCGCAAACTCAATATTTTTGCATATTTAGATTTATTTTGTTTAAATAAACTCAATAATTTTGAATGCATAAATTTCCTTAATCTAGGTAAATCTGCACCTACAAACTCATAATCAGGCACCAGCTTTACAAATTTCACTTACAGCAAATATTCTACTCCACCGCCCCCATAAAATCAACCCCGCCTCAGCAAAAAGCCCCTCCATACGGAGGGGCTTTCCCTTTTTTTCAGACTATCTACGCTTCCCGCCCATTTAGTCTTCAGTCATGTTGCAAACTCCCCCAGTTTACATCATCCCGCCCATATCAGGCATTGCTGGGGCCGGCTTTTTCTCTTCTGGCACATCAGTCACTAGGGCTTCAGTGGTCAGAATCATCGCCGCCACACTAGCTGCATTAGTCAAAGCTGCGGTCGCTACTTTGGCTGGTTCAATTACTCCAGCTTTGAGCAAGTCCTCAAATTTCTCGGTCAGGGCATTGAAACCATAATTGCTGTTTTTACCCTCATCCTTGATTTTCTGCACTACCCAACCAGCATCTACGCCGGTATTAGTCGCTAGCATCCGCACCGGCTCTTCCAAGACCTGGGCGATCAAATTCACGCCCGCCTCTTCATCTTTATTCGCCGCTTTGATCGCCCCCAAAACCGCACCAGCGCGCAGGAAAGTCACCCCGCCGCCAGCAATAATTCCGGTTTCAATCGCTGCTTTGGTTGCTTCTTTGGCATCTTTGACCCGCTCTTGCAGATTCTTCATCTCTAGCTCGGTAGTCGCCCCCACCTGTATCACCGCTACTCCACCAGCCAATTTCGCTTTGCGCTCCAAAAGCTTCTCTTTGTCAAAGTCACTATTAGACTTCTCATACTCATTTTCGATGACTTTTACCCGCTCACTGATCGCTTTTTTCGCCCCCTTGCCCCCCACGATCCGTGTGGCGTCTTTATCGCTCCGAACACTCTCGGCGCGACCTAAGTCAGTCAACTCCACATCTTTTAGCGCCATCCCTGTTTCACTACTGACATAGGTCGCGCCCACTAGAACCGCAATATCCTTGAGCATCTCTTTCCGGCGATCTCCAAATCCAGGCGCTTTCACTGCCAGACCATTAAAGGTCCCCCGCAGCTTATTCACCACCATTGTAGTTAAAGCTTCGCCTTCAATATCATCAGCAATAATCACAAAATTTTTGGTCTGAGTCATGATTTTCTCCAAAATTGGCAGCAAATCATTTTGCATATTAGAAATTTTGTGATCAGTCACCAAAATCATCGGCTCCTCTACCACCGCTTCCATTCTATCGCTATCAGTCATAAAATATGGCGAGGCATAACCTTTGTCAAATTCCATCCCCTCTTTATGGTCAATAGTAATTTCCATGGTCTTCCCCTCTACCACCTCCACTACGCTATCTTTACCCACTAGCTTCAAAGCCTCGGCAATTTTCTTACCAATGTTTTCATCCTGGGCGGAAATCGCGGCCACCTTTTCCCAGTCGCTCGCTTTCACTGGCACCGCCAGTTTATTGATTTCCGCCTCCACGGCGCTCACCGCTTTCTCAATCCCCCGCTTCATGATCATTGGATTCACCCCAGCACTCACCAAAGTCATCCCTTTCCCGGCAATCCGCTGAGCCAATAAAGTCGCCGTGGTTGTTCCGTCCCCTGCGGCATCATTAGTCTTGGCCGCTGCCTCTTTCACCATCTGGGCGCCCATGTTCTCAAACTTATCTTCCAAAGAAATTTCTTTGGCAATACTCACCCCGTCATGAGTCACATTGGGCGCCCCCCACGACCGGTCCAAAGCCACATTCCGCCCCTTGGGCCCCAAAGTGGTTGTCACCGCTGCCGCTAATTTATCTACCCCTGTCATCATTTTTTTTCTGGCTTCTTCGCCAAAAAGCATTTGTTTTGCCATTTTGCTTTTCCTTTCTTAATCTATTTTTTATTCAATTTAAGCTACTTTTGCCAAGATATCTTCGGCTTTTAAAATCTGATATTCTACCTCGCCAATCTTGACTTCATTGCCCCCCCATTTTTTGTAAATAACCATCTCCCCCACGCTCAAGTCTTTACAACCACAATTCTTTTCCTTGCTACATTTGCAGTCCTCACCACAATCACAGCTCATCTCTCCCATGGCAATAATTTTCCCTGCCTGCGGTTTTTCCCCATTACTCTCGGACAAGATAATCCCCGAAGCTGTCTTGCGCTCCGCCTCCATTGGTTCTACCAAAACCATTCCCTTCATCGGCTTGATTTTTTTCACGTCGAGTTGTTTCATCACGTCCTTTCTTTTATAAATTTATTACTTTTCTCTCCTCCATTTTCTTAGCAATTGTAGCACCCGACTGCTAAAAAGTCAACAGGCAAAAAATCTTGATTTATCCATTTCTCCCCCAGTAACCCTCAGAAAACCCCCTAAACCCCCTCACCTCACCAAAGCCCCACTATCACCCGATTTCCCCCTCCCCGACCCGTTTATCCTTTTTGCCCCAAAACGGCCCTTTTAAGCCATTAAGCCACCCCGCAGGGGCATTTTTTCTTCGCAGTCCATCTAAATGGTTTTAATAAAAACCTACCTCAGGCATCATACTGCGAAGCCGACGTA
>CAYJFT010000077.1:0-2751 GCA_964369765.1 uncultured Pseudomonadales bacterium
AGAGACCAAAAAGCAAGAGGAACAGAAGCAGCCAGAGAAATTTCTTATGGCGCTTATCTGCCTCTTTTTGACTATCGACAGCTGATGTTTGATAGTAATTTTGAGTCATAATGGTATTAATTGCTAGTCATTTTAGCGGATTTTTAAAAAAATGCAAGAGCTCAAAGTGGGTCAATTTGCGAGTAATTTGTGAGCAATTTGGCGGTAAAAATGACTAAAATGCCCAAATATGACGCTTTTAACGGACTTTTTGCCCATATTTGGGCATTTTGAGTAATTTAGATTTTTTCAGTTATTTTGAATTGGTCCTTTTTTTACTTGCTTTTTTTGCTAATTTGGGTTAAAATTAAATCATTAAAAATATTAATTATTTGCAAAGGAAAATATGACTGCATATGAACAAACTGTAGTAGAAGACTTAGGTCAAGAAGGTGGTGGGGATGAGACTGGTGGCAAAACTGTTAATTGGCTGGTAATATTATTAGTAGTGGCAATGATTGCGGTTGTTTCTGGCGGTGTGGTTTTATTTAGAAATTTGGGCGCAGGAGAAGCTCTAAGTGAAGAAGCAACAGTCGCTGATTTAGGCAAGATTATGGTTTTGCCAGAAAATGAAGTGCCTTCGATTGCCACAGTGGTTGATCCTAGTAAATTAGCCGAGCAAATTTTCTTTGCTCAGGCTGCCGAAGGTGACAAGTTGGTTTTGTACCCCGAAGCAAAAAAAGCTATTTTGTATAGACCTAGTACAAATATGGTAGTAGAAGTGATGCCGCTTATTTTAGACTTGGAAGAAGGCGGTCAGGCTACAGATTTTACTGATGGTGGAGCAACCCTTAATTAGTCAAGAGAATAAACACAAAAAGTGGTGGTGGTTAATTCTACTACTACTTTTTTTGGTCTTGGGAGCGATTGTGATGAGTTTATTTTTGGAAGATAATGAAGTTGATGATTTGGATGAGCGGGTTGAAGAAATTGTAATTAATCAGCAATCAGGTGAGACTTTGCCAGATGAACAGTGGCTGCCAGATGCGATTATTGATGATGATAGCTTGGATTTAACTTTGGAGATGAAATTTAATTAAGCGGAGGAATAAAGCTCAGATTTAAGTCCCAAAGATACTTCAAATTATTATAGAGACTGGTTTTAATTGTACTTGTGGCATAAATTTCTTCTTGATTGTGATTGTTTTTAAAAGTCCAGAGTAAGGTTAGTTCTGGCTGAACAATTGGGCTTGAGCCGGGCTCAAGAATTTGCACTAATTGTAAATTTTGTAAACTTAGGTTTTGCTTGGCAAGCTGATTTAACCAGGAATTGAAAAAATTTTGAAAATCAAGTAAAGAAATTTGTTCTTGACTAGTTGATGTAGCTAGATTATAAAGAATTGACCATTGTTGTCTGGTGATAGCCCAAGTAAAATCTCGGGCAAAGAGGTCTAATTTTTTATCTAAATAAAATGTTTCTGGATAAGCAGTTTCGGTTTGAATACTGGGTGGTAAGGCAAACTGAAGGGTCCAGTCTGCCTGAGCAAGAGTAAGATTGGCAGTGTTCATTTCCCAGTAGCGATTTTCCACCCAGGCTGAATCACCAGTGAGATGATAATAATAGATTTGGGCACTGGCTGTAGCAGTTGAATTGGGCTGTAAGTGATTTTGAGCAACTGGATGAGTAGAATTGAAACCGTATTTTAAAAAGGTTTGAATATTCTGCCAGGGATTGAGGCCATAGATTAGAGATAGAATGACGCTAGCAATCAAAAGGGCAATAAGGATAAAAGCTAGCCAGGCTAAGATTTGAAAAAATAAGCGCAATGGCGATGATTTAATTTTGGGAATCATAAATTTGGGCTAGTTTCTGCTGATAAAATTTTTTTTGGCGATAGAGTTTGACAATGAGGAAAATGGCAATAATACTAGTGACTAGCCAGCCAAGCCAGGGGAGGAGTAAGCACCAAAGGCTGTCACAGCCAAAAAGTGTAAAGCTTTTATCTTCACCATAAAAACAAGTGAGAGGGAGATTGATGGCCGAGGGAGAGGCCTGATAAAGTTCTGGGATACAATTATTATTATCATCGGGGACAAAAAATACTGGTTCAGAGTCTGGCGTGGGAATGGTACGATAAATAATTTCTGGTGGGAGGAGGGTTTGAGTGGGGCAGGAGGAAACATAGGGCGAGATATTGGTAGTAGCAGTGGAGCAAGTGGTGGGTGAAGGACAAGGAGCGGGGGTGGCCTCTGGAGTGGCTTCCTCTGGTAGAACTGGACAAATGACATCGCCGAGAGCCAAAGCAAAAAGGCTTTCTGGCGAGAGAGTATTGGCAGAGAAATCCTGGACATTAATGGTGATAGCCAGGGGATGAGGGTGAGTACTCAAATCAAAACCGGGGTCAAAGGCAAGATCGTAGCTGGCGGCGGAACCTTGGGAAGTCAGATTGCCAGCTGCCAGACTAAAGGTTTGATCATAAGGTGTGCCATCGGGGAGATTGGTGGTAAGGCGGAGCAAAAGCGAATTTAGGTCTACACCAACACCGCTGTCGCTGGCGGTAAAAGAAATCAGGTTGGCACTAAGTGAGGCTTCTAAATAAGATTGATTGGGGGCAGGATTAATATTAGTAATAATTGGAGGCTGGGTGTCTTGGGTAATAAAATCCCAAGAAAATGGAGTCATCTGATTGGGAGTTGGGGTGGCATAGTCTTGGGCGGTGGAAACAGTGGCGGTAATAGTGACATTTTGGGCAAAGAGAAATGGTGTGGTAG
>CAYJFT010000077.1:2761-3063 GCA_964369765.1 uncultured Pseudomonadales bacterium
TTTGGGGATTAAATTGGACATCGTAAGCATAATAGCGATTATTTTCCAGAGGGCTGTCAACTGGGGTACAAGTGACACCTGGATCTGCGCAAGTGAGAGTGAGGTCCAAGGGGATGTGACTATCACGAAAACCGCTGAGGTGGAGACGAATGGTGGTTGGGTCCACGCCGGTGCCAGCGACTAGGGGGCTGGCGGTTTTGATGTCGTGGACGCGGAAACGGACTCTGGAATCGATAGCGGCGGTGCCAGTAGGCTGATGATTGATAATGGTAGGGGCAAGAGTATCAGCCTCGGTGGTAAAA
>CAYJFT010000078.1:0-3026 GCA_964369765.1 uncultured Pseudomonadales bacterium
TTCTTGATCAATTAAATTTTGATAAAAATCAGGGACTTGCTGGGGAAAGACAGACATCTTAGCTATACTGCGAAGCAACGCCTAAATCACGCTTGCGCAGGCGAATGGCCTTGGGGGTGACTTCGATGAGCTCGTCGGCGGCAATATAAGAGAGGGCTTGCTCTAGAGAGTATTGACGGGGAGGGGAAAGGCGAATCAAGACATCAGCATTGGAGCGGACATTGGTGAGTTTTTTGCCTTTGCAAAGATTCATAGCGATATCTTCTTTTTTGCTATTTTCGCCCACAATCATACCAGCGTAAATGGGAGTACCGGGGCCAATAAAGGCAACACCACGCTCCTCTAAGCGGGCCAGATCATAAGAGAGGGCGGTGCCAGATTGCGAGGCAATAAAAACCCCGTTTCTCTGCCAGATCATTTCTTCACCCAGGGGGCGATAACCAAGGAAAAGGGAATTAACCACAGCGCTGCCGCTGGTTTTGGTTTGAAAATCGCCGCGGAAACCAATAAGATTGCGAGAAGAAATTTCGTATTCAAAACGGACACCATTGCTCAGATTGCGCATATGACGGAAAATAGCTTTGCGGGTACCCATTTCCGAGGTGATAACCCCAACATAGTCTTCTGGGGCTTCGATAGTGAGGAGTTCCCAGGGTTCAGTGGTGACATCACCGTCTTGTTTAAAGATAACTTCGGGGCGGCCAACACTAAATTCATAGCCTTCGCGGCGCATATTTTCGATGAGGATAGCCAGGTGAAGTTCGCCGCGGCCAGAAACCAGGAAAGATTCGCCAGAGGGGCCTGGGGCCAGACGGAGACCGACATTGCGCTCCAATTCTTTGTCCAAGCGGGCCTTGATTTGGCGCGAGGTATTAAATTGACCCTCTTGACCAACAAAAGGAGAGGTAGAAACCAGGAATTGGACTTGAATAGTGGGTTCGCTAATGGCGATAGAGGGGAGGGGGTCGGGGTGGGTGGGGTCAACCAGGGTGTCGGAGATTTTGGCTTTACTCAGGCCGGTGATAGCAACGATGTCACCACTTTCGGCCAGGTCGATTTCTTTTTTGCCCAGGCCAAAAAACTCAAAAAGGAATTCGATTTTGCCGTTTTCCACTTTTTCGGCGGCGTCAGAGCGAATCAGGGAGACCTGCATGCCTTTTTTGATTTGACCACGATTGATTTTACCAATAATATGCTGACCTTTATAATCGTCGAAGTCAATATTACTGACCTGCATGCGGGCGGGGCCGTCTAGGACGGTGGGAGCGGGAATGTGACTAAGAATGCCCTGGAAAAGAGGGACTAAATCTTGGGAGTCGGTAATGGAGAGGGAATTGTCGCTTTGGGAAGCAACTTGTTGACCAGCGATACCGTCGCGGCCGATAGCATAATAAATGGGGAAGTCTAGTTGGGTTTCGTCGATGGCCAGGTCAAGGAAGAGGTCATTAATTTCATCGATAACTTCGCCAGCGCGCTGGTCTTTGCGGTCGACCTTGTTGATAACCACGATTGGTTTGAGGCCGAGTTTGAGGGCCAGAGAAAGAACGAAACGGGTTTGCGAGAGGACGCCTTCGGAGGCATCGACTAGGAGGATACAGCCTTCGGCCATATTCAGGACACGCTCGACTTCTCCAGAGAAGTCGGCGTGTCCTGGGGTATCAATAATATTGATTTTGTGCTCTTTATAATGAATAGCGGTGGTTTTGGCCAAGATGGTGACCCCGCGCTCGCGCTCGATAGCATTATTGTCTAGAATGGTAGTTTGATTCATCTCTGCCTGGTGAGCAGCAAAAGTTTGGGCTTGTTTGAGCAAGCCATCGACTAAGGTAGTTTTACCATGGTCAACATGGGCAATAATAGCGATATTGCGGATTTTATCATTAATAGCCATAAAGAGTTTTCTAAGCGGTAAAATTATTTACCAGAGCTTAATTTGTCGTGCATCCGATTGATAACATCGGGGGAAATATTTTTCATCTTCTTGAGGCCACGGAGGCGGCGACGGAGGCGGCGATTGTCATTGACGGCGTTTTTGCGGATCTGAGAGGGTTTGAGGTGATATTGGCGATCGCGAACTAGAGTATTAATATCCAGAGCAACGCTCACTTTTTTAAAGCGTTTTACTAAATCATTGACCGACTCATTACCGCGGTTTTTAATTACAATTGTCATTTTTTATCACCTCCCTTCCCTGGGTTGCAAGTTAATTTTAAGAATTGATATTATATAATAAAAAAGGGGGTGGAGAGGGGGAAAAGTGGTGGGTGGGGTTGGGATGAGCTTGAGGGGGGGACTGGACCAGGCGGGGCAGCTAGAGGCGCCAGGCGGGACGGGAATTTTGGAGAGCTAGGGGGGTAGCGGAGGAAAAAAATCGGGCGATTTTAGGGTATTGTAGTGGCCTATAAGTGTATTGTGGAGGGTATTGTGAAATGTTGCGCTGGTGTGCAAGATTTAAAAAAGCTAGATCTCCCGGTGACGAAATAATTTTTCTAATTTAGGGTTATGGGACTGCGGAGAATCGGGGTGTTGCTTTTTACTAGTGAGTTTATTTTTTGCGGGGCGGGTTTGCTGTCAAGCAAACCCGCCCGTAAATGGTTTTAATGGTTTTAAGAAAATCCTACTTTAGGCAGCGAACAGCAAACCCGTCGTCCTTATTGCCGTTGCCCTGCGGGTGGACGTTGCTACTATTCAGGTTCAGATTGTAAGCACGCGTGGAGCTGTACTGGGTACTACTCCACCAGTTGCCGTATGAGCCCTGAACGCCCAGATACCCGGAACTACTGGAGTAGCCTGAGAAAATGCCGCTGTAGAGGGTGGGGTTAGTGTAGCGGGCGATAAGAGAGGCGGTGGTTTGAGAGTTTTGGCCAGTGCCGCCAAGGGAGGTGTCTAGGGTAATAAGGTCGTTTTGAGTGGGGAGGGTGAAGCCTGCGGGGCAGAGGCCGGTGACATCAGTTTGGGAGCCAGTGTAGTCGGTGTTGTAATAGGCGGTTTGCTGTTGCATAGCGGCTTGCCAGTTGTAGAGATAG
>CAYJFT010000079.1:0-3020 GCA_964369765.1 uncultured Pseudomonadales bacterium
CGCCTACTTTCTTTTTCACCCCCTCTACAATCTCTGGAATCGCCAGCGCTACCCCCATCCCAATAATTGTCCCTAAATTCTGTGTTAAGGTAGTCCCTTCGCCCATTGGAAACATAAATGGGGGAGAGAAGCCTTGGGCATTAACTTGGCCCGTATTGTCCGAATAAATCGGTCCTACGCCCCCTTCTGCCGTCACCGCCGCCCCGTTCAAGAAAGCATTTAGTGAACCCACTATCACCAGCATAAAAAAAGTAATCACAAACGGCAGCAAATTGGAGATCACCCCCAGCAACCACTTGGTAAATGCTTTGCCCCCATTAATTGTCACCATCAGTAGTGACATTGGCGCAAAAATAGTCTGCAAAACCAAGAAAGCATAAGATTTTATCAGGATAAAAAGCAAGCGAAACAAACTAAAGAAAATTGTTACGGTGATTACCAGGGTCACGATTAATCCACCTACATTTGAAATCAAGTCTGTAATAAAACCATCCTCTAAATATGTTAGCAGTATTGTCTTGGTAATCGTCTCCACACTCGTAAACATCGCATTCCAATTCCCCGAAATCACCACTTCCATCACTGTTCCAAAGTCAGCATTAATCAGGTCATTGGCCGAATTAAGCCCATCCGTCCCCCCGTTAAACTCTAGAAAATAAGCAAATGCATACATGATCCAGTACATCAGGTCTACTAAAAAACCCACAATGGCATAAGAGAATGTAATCAAAATCAGCGCTGCTATCGCCCGGGGAATCGCTTGTTGCACTGTCACCGCCGATTGCCCCCCAGATTTCTGCCGCAATAGTACCATAAACCCCACTACTACAATCGCCAGGGTAAATAGAATATAAGCAATATTTCGGAAAATCCGCCATAATTGTAAAAATGGCGACAAAGCAAAATAACCATAACCCTGAGCATAAGTAGGGGAGACCACCCCAATATTTTCCAGCGACTCTGCTATATAATAAGCCCCGCTAGCATGTGGCTGATAAGTCCAAGCAAAAACCTGATTTAACACTCCTAGGGCAGAAGTCTCCGCGCCGCCCCCGCTAACCGCTTCATCTCCAGTTGCCCCCAGCAACAGCAAATTGGCATTAGAAATAAAATTATTGGTATTAAAAACATCTAGCGAAGCCTGCTCCCGCTCCACACTCTCTACAAACTCCACCGCCGATTCATTAGGCGTCCCTGTTTGTCCCCCCGTACCCCATTGCACTCCACCTTCTTCTACAATTTCCTCGTCCCCGCTCTCCGTAGGCTGCGCCATAATCCCCCCGGCAATTATCGCCACACTAAATAGTAAAAACAAGACAAACGCAATCGTTGTCATAGTCGAGGATTTTGGTAGCTGTAGCTTCAATTTGGCCATTACACTCATTATAGCCCAAAATCCTCCAAAATGCAAACCCCTTTATTCTAGGAAATCCTGCAATTTTTTCCGCCGGCTGGGATTGCGCAAATTCCGCAAAGCTTTGCTCTCAATTTGTCTAATCCGCTCCCGCGTTACCCCAAACTCTTTCCCCACTTCTTCCAAAGTCATCATTCGGCTATTCGAGAGTCCAAAACGCATCCGCAACACTTTTGCCTCCCGGTCACTCAAATCTTCCAAAATATCTTCTATATTTTCTGACAACATCTGTTTGCTGGCACTATCATATGGCGTGGCCATCTGATTATCAGCTACAAAGTCCCCCAGCACACTATCTTCTTCGCCATCATCGCCCACCGGCGATTCCAAAGAGACTGTGTTTTGCGAAATCTTGTAAATTTCCCGCACTCTATCCGGAGTCAAATTCATTTCCCGGGCAATTTCATCCACCGTTGGCTCCCGACCTAGGTCCTGCATAATCTTTCTGCTAGTTCTCATCAGGGCATTAATCGTTTCTACCATATGCACCGGCACCCGAATTGTTCGCGCTTGATCCGCAATCGACCGTGTAATCGCCTGGCGAATCCACCAAGTAGCATAAGTAGAAAATTTAAAGCCTTTGGTCCAATCATATTTATCCACCGCCCGGATCAAACCTTTATTACCTTCTTGTATCAAGTCTAGAAAACTCATCCCCCGGCCAATATACTTTTTGGCAATCGCTACCACCAGCCGCAAATTTGCACTGACAATTTTTTGTTTGGCCCGCTCATCACCAGCCTCGACTTTTTGGGCCAAAATAATTTCTTCTTCCCGCGATAGTAGTGGCACTCGGCCTATTTCTCGCAAATACATCCGTACCGGATCAGAGACACTCCCATTATTAAAATTAGCAATTGTTTCTAGCTCACTCTTGAGCAAATCCGCTGCTTCCTGATTTTCTTCTTCTTTGGTCACTGACTCACAAATGGTAATGCTCTCTTTGCTAGCCCGGTCATAAAAATCATCCAAAGCCTCTACATACAGTTCTGGCTCAATAAAAGCTCCCAAAATATCTTCTTGGGACAAATTGCCGTTTTCTCGGCCTTTTGCAAACAACTTCTCTATGTCTTCTGCTAGCGCTTTTGGAATTTTTTTACTCATAATTAGATGCAACATTATACCACGAAATCGCCCCCTTTTTGCCCTCTTTTTCCCCGCTTTTTTCGTTTACAATAGTCTTCTAGATGAAAATTGCTATTGCTCACGATTTTTTGGTGGAATACGGCGGCGCCGAGCGCGTGGTTCAGTCGCTTCACTCTCTCTTTCCACAGGCGCCGCTTTACACCGCTTTTGTTGACCTCTCTGCTTTTGGTTCCCAAAAAGCCCCCTTTTCCAGACTAGACATCCGCACCACCTGGATGCAGCACATCCCTTTTGTGTCCAGGCTCCGCTCACCGCTCCGCCTCTTTGCCCCGTCCGCTTTTGCCTCGCTAGATCTCTCCACTTATGACTTAGTTATCTCTTCTAGTAATGCTTATCACGCCAAGTCCATCCGTGTCCCCAATGGTCTCCATCTTTGCTATTGTCACACGCCCCCCCGCTCCCTTTATAATCTAGATGCCGCTTCTACTTGGCGCCAGCGCCCCCTTACCCACTTTTTTGG
>CAYJFT010000080.1:0-2103 GCA_964369765.1 uncultured Pseudomonadales bacterium
TAGTACAACCAGTCATTCTATTATTACTAGGATCTGGCACCACCGTCCAATTTGCCTCCACCGCAGTTCCACCCGCTGTCTCCGCACTCCAAGAGCAGCTCGGACCAATTCCCACCGCATTACTCACCGAGAGTGTAAAGCCCTCTTCTGCATTGGCATCCCCAGTCTTTTCTATTATAATATCTTCATCAGAAGCAATATTACATATCGCCTCCATGGCCATAAACATCCCATCACCCCCAGGACCATTTAATTTCACAAATTTATATCCGTTCAAAAGCACAATCGAACCCGCTTCCCAGTCCGCCACAGTTCTAAGCTTCACCTGCGCCCGAACTTCACTTGAACCAAGTAGAGTAGGGGAGACAAAAAACTTAACAAAAAAACTACAAAGAATATCTTTTTCATAATTACATTATACTATATATTAGTTTTTAGGCAAATCAATGTTTAGGTTACCCACATAGTTGCAAAAAACTATTTTTTATTATAAAATAATAAGTAGCAAAATCGCCCCAGAAAAACGGCGAAATTGCTATAGTAAAAAGTATATATAATAGTATAGATAAAATTAAACGAAAGGTTTTTATGATCAAACGCATGTTACGACACTGGCGAGAAATGAATCTCTTTGAAATCATTTTCCTCAATCTCACTGTAGTCTCTTTTGGGATTCTTCTGGGCAATGCCCTTAGCCCCGTCCTCACCAGCAGTCTCTTTGTTTTCTTGATTATCAGTATTGTTGGCATCGCTTACTTTTTTAGCTTTTTCTTGATAGAAGTCAAACCCGGTGTCTCACGCACTGTCAGTAAAACTGCTCACAAAACCCCCGCCAAAAAAAAGCCAGCCAAAAGAAAGTAAAGTCAATTTAACAATAGAGTAGGGGAGTGGGTGATTTTTTTGCTCGCTCCCTTCTTTTATAGAGTATAATAGTCATTAATGACTAGCAAAAAAATCATCACTATAGGTATCGATGCCCGTTTAGCCGGCCAAAAAAACGCCGGCCTGGGCCGCTATATCAACAATCTTCTCTTACGCCTCCCTTTTCTGCTTCCCAACAATTTCCGTCTGGTCTATTTCCTCCACGACAAAAGCCAATGGGGCGAAATTATTGGCCTTTTACCCACTCTACAAGCTTCGCTAGGGCAGTCTTCCTCCAATAATTTCGCCCGCGCCACTGACATCTTGGCCAAAATCAAATTAATTTACACCCCCATCCGCCATTATTCTCTAGCCGAACAAACTCAGCTCCCCGCTATTTTTGCCGCCGAAAATTTAGACCTCTTGCATGTTCCCCATTTTAATGCCCCGCTTAAATCCGCCCAAAAGCAAAACCTAATCCTCACTATTCACGACTTGCTCTGGCATCAAAAAAAGGGCTTGGGCGTTACCACTCTCTCACCCTGGAAATATTATCTTAAATACTTAGGCTATCGCTTTCTTACTAGCCAAGTAATCAAAAAAGCCCAGGCCATTATTACCGTCTCTACCACTGCCCAAAAAGATCTCAATCATTATTACCCCCGGGCCAAAGATAAAATTAGCCTCATCTATAATGGCGTTAACCCCATCACCCCAGCCAAAACTCCCCCTCGCCTGCCCGCTCCACTCCCCGCCAACTTCCTCCTTTATGTTGGCTCCCTTTATCCGCACAAAAACTTACCCGTAGTTTTAGACGCCTTGGCCAGCGACCCCACTCTTCACTTGGTCATCGTCAGCGCCCGGGATGCCTTTTGGCAACAAACAGCCAAACAAATTCAGGACCGGCAAATTGAAAAACAAATTACTTTTATGGGCCAAGTCAGTGATACGCAACTCAATTATCTTTATACCAAAGCCACCGTCTTGGTTCAGCCCTCACTCTCCGAAGGTTTTGGTTTAACCGGGATTGAAGCCCTGGCCGCCCACACTCCAGTTATCGCCAGTAATATCCCAGTTTTTCAAGAAATTTACGGCGCAGCTTTTACTCCTTTTGATCCTTATTCTAGCGCGGAATTTTTTAACCCCGTCCAAAAATACGCGCCCCGAAAATAAACCCCCCATTTGCCCCCCCGAGCAGAAAAATTGTAATGCCCATATTATTTGGGCCAAATTGCCCTAGAA
>CAYJFT010000080.1:2113-2959 GCA_964369765.1 uncultured Pseudomonadales bacterium
CGCGATTTTTTTCCCCCCTACTAAAAAAACCCCGCGCCGCTAAAATCTAGCCCCAATTTCCCCGCCCTAGCTCAAAAAGTCTTAGCCCATTATTCTTGGGACAAAATGGCCCAAGAAACCCTGCAAGTCTATCTTAAAAATTTGCCCCAAAATCTCTCCCAAAATTAAGCCCCCAAAATATGCCAAAAACCACCCCTACTGCCCCAAAAGTTGCCCTAATTTACGACTGGGCCGATACCAAATACGGCGGCGCCGAAAAAGTCCTTTTTGCCCTCCTAGAGCTTTACCCTCAGGCTCATCTTTTTACCGCTTTTGCCGATTTTAAACGCGCCACCTGGTTACAAAAATTTCCTCGTGTCCAGACCACTTTCCTGCAAAAAATCCCCGCTCCCCTGCGCCGCTATAAATCACTTTTGGCTCCGCTAATGCCTTTTGCCTTTGAAACTTTGGACCTGCGCTCTTATGATTTGATCATCAGTGTCACCAGTTTTGCCGCCAAAGCCGTCCTCACCAATCAAAATCAACTCCACCTTTGTTATCTCCTCACCCCCACCCGTTTTCTTTATTCCCACCCAGGTCAATATCGCTCTCGCCTTCTCTCCCTCCTCACCCGCCCCCTCCAAAACTATCTCCAACGAACCGATAAAGTGGCAGCCTGGCGTCCAGACATACTTGTCACTCTCTCTCATTTAGTCGCCCGCCGCTCCCAAAAGTTTTATCAGCGCACTCCAGACCATGTCATTTACCCCCCTCTACTAGAAGAAAAAGAATTAAAAAATACTCAGGCTATTTCTCCAATTTCATCTCAAACTTCTCCTACTCTCAAATCCCCCCGCTTTTTAGTCG
>CAYJFT010000081.1:0-2908 GCA_964369765.1 uncultured Pseudomonadales bacterium
TGGCAGGGGTGGGGGGTGGGGTTTGGAGGGGAGGGTTATTGGCAGCGGGGGTAAAATTATTGATGCGTAGACGCGGTGACCCAGGATAATCAAATTGATGATTGTCAAAACCGGTAGCGATAACACTGACTTGAATACGACCATCCATGTCATCGCGGATGGCATTACCAAAAATAATGATGGCGTCTGGATCAGCGCAGGATTGAATAACTTGGGAAACTTCGCTGATTTCTTGCATCCCCAAATCTTGACCGCCAATAATATTATAGAGAATGCCTTTGGCGCCATCAACAGAAAGCTCTAAAAGAGGAGAGGAAATAGCGGCCCGAGCAGCAATTGAAGCCCGATTTTCACCCTCGGCTTCACCAATACCCATAATGGCGGTACCAGAATCGGTCATAATCCGGGCCACATCATTAAAGTCAACATTGATAAGACCGGGCATAGTAATTAAATCGGAAATGCCCCGGACACCCTGGCCCAAAACATTGTCGGCTAAGCGAAAGGCCTCGATTAAGCTCATTTTTTTATCAACAACTTCCAAAAGACGCTGATTGGGTACAACAATTAGGGCATCGACATAGTCGCGCAATTGCTCAATGCCTTCTTCGGCAATGCGTTGGCGCTGAATGCCTTCAAATTGAAAGGGCTTGGTGACTACAGCTACAGTGAGGGCGTCGGCTTCTTTGGCAATTTGGGCGACCACCGGTGAAGCACCAGTGCCTGTGCCACCACCCATACCAGCAGTAATAAAAACCATTTGGGTATCATAAAGGGCTTCTTTGAGTTTTTCTCTGGATTCTTCGGCGGCGGCGCGACCGACATCGGGATTGGCACCAGCACCAAGACCCTGGGTATAATTATCACCAATTTGAATTTTGGTTTCTGCCAAAGAATTAAGCAAAGCCTGAGCATCAGTATTGATACTAATAAACTCTACCCCGTGAATTTGCTTGGAGCTGATCATGGAATTGATAGCATTGCCGCCGCCGCCACCAATGCCAACGACTTTAATTTTGGCAAAGGTATTGCTGGCTGGTTTAATTTGTCCCATAGTATCCTTTATTCATTAATATTTTATCTATTTTAATTGGTCTTAATATATCATATAATCTCGGTTTTGTGACAGCGAGTTTGAAGTTTTAGGGAATAAATTTTTTCAGAGTTTGACCAATTTTGCCAAACAAACCGGCGGTGGCTTGATCGGGGTGAATTTTTTTATTATTGTTTTGGACGGCTGGATTCTGAAAACGGAAACCATAGTCCAAAAGACCAATGGCAGTGATATAACTGGGGTCACTAAGGCGTTGAATGACAGAGCGATTACCAGTGGCTACCCCTACCCGAGCTTGAGTATTAAGAACTTTGCGGGTAACATCGAGCAAACCGATGGTATTGGCACCACCGCCAACAAAAACAATCCCGGCCCCTAAGTTTTCGGTAATTTTGTTTTTTTTCAGCTCGCTGGAGAGCAATTCACAAATTTCTTTGAGCCGAGGATAAATCACAGTCCTGACCAAATTGGAACGAGAGATATTTTGATTGAGATCGGGGCTGACTTCACCTAGATTAAGTAAGTCGGCTTTTTTTTGGCGGCGACGGAATTCCTCACGTGGTTCGTCTGGACGCTGAGGTTCCATATCTGGACTAGGAGTACTCAGGGCTAATTTGATTTTTTCGGCGTTTTCCAGGCCAACATGGGTATAAGCATTGATGTCTTGGGTAATATAGCGAGATCCAATGGGGATGACACCACTAAGAGTGATTGCCCCATCCAAGAAAACACAGTAACTGGTGGTATCCGAGCCAATATCAACACAAATCACTCCGGCGTCTTTTTCGGCTTCACTTAAAACTACGCTACTGGCGGCATAGGCAGAAAAAACATAGTCTTCGCGGTCTAGACCAACATCTTTGAGAGTTTTTTCTAAATTAAGCAAAGCTGAGCTACTAGCGGTAATTAAGTGAATATCAGTTTCTAGGCGCATGCCAACCATATGAAGAGGGTCGCGAATGCCTTCTTCGCTATCAACTTTGTAAAGACGGGGGGTGAGATTTAGGACCTCTCTGTCTGCTGGGAGGGCAAGGGCCCGGGCGGCCTCAATGACTCGGTCAATATCGTCTTCGCCAATTTCATTAATTTCTTTGTCGCTTTTGGCGGATACAGCAACCACAGCATTGGAATTGAGTGAGCGAACATGGGGACCACTAACATTAATATAAGCCGAGGCAATATTGACTCCACAGACTTTTTCTGCCATATCAACACTGTCTTCTACAGCTTGTGAAGCTTCTTCTAAATTGACAATGGTGCCACGACGAATGCCGCGTGAAGGCACATTACCAACACCAATAATCCGTAATGAACCGCTTTGTTCATCCAAGGTGGCAATTAAGGTCCGGCAGCGATTGGAACCAAAATCAATGGCGGTAATTAAATTACTAGAAAGTTGGTTTTTTTGTATCATAATGTAACTTTATATATAACCTATTTGCGCTGAAAAAGCAAGAGGCAGTTTTTTACTATGATTATTATATCACAATTTATTGACCCTCTGCAACTGGTAAATTAAAACGTAAATCTATGGTTTGATTTTGAATGTCTGGAGGAAGATTTTTTTGTAAAAATTGCAGTTTTTGCAGATTTTGATCCAAGTCAAAAGGATTGAGTAAATAGAGATTGCTATCACTTTGGACAGAGAGAGTATTAAGATCGATAAAAGTAATATCTTGCCAGTCTTGTCTAAATTCTGTGGAAAAGTGGGACAAAAAGAGAAATTTGTCGGCTAAAACTAAATCTAGAGTATAGTTTTGGAGATTGGAGAGAGTTTCTGGATGAGTGATATTAATATATAGGTGATCGCTGGCGGTGGGCGGAGCCAAAGTTAATTGCCCCAGCGCATCAAAA
>CAYJFT010000082.1:0-2813 GCA_964369765.1 uncultured Pseudomonadales bacterium
ACCCCTTGTTTTTTTTGGGGAAATGTTACCATTGGGGGGGCGGGGGGCGGCCGGGGGGCAAATTGGGGGGTGGTGGTTGGGGGGGGTTTTGGGGGGGGGGGGGGGGGGGGGGGAAAAAAACGGCGGCGCCGGCGAGTAGAGCCGGCGCAGTTATTTGATGAATAAATGGTATAATAATAGCTTATGATAGAAAAAAATGTTGATTTAAGGGCAAAAAGCAGTTTTCAGGTGGGGGGAAAGGCGCAATATTTTGCGGTGGTAAAAAATGTGAGCGAATTAAAAGAAGTCTGGGATTTTTTTCAGAAAAAAGGCTGGCAACCACTGATTGCCGGAGATTTAACTAATGTTTTATTACCCGATAGTGATTTATTAGCGGTTTTACAAATTGGTTTTAATAATATAATTGAAGTGGGGATGAAGAATATAGAAAAGGTAGAGGAACAGGAAACGCTTTGGGTTTGGGCCGGGGAAAAAGTGGCTAGGACGGCTTGGGAATTATTGCGCCAAGGTTATCAAGGTTTGGAAGATTTTGCATCTTTGCCAGGAAGTTTGGGGGGAGCAGTGTGGAATAATGCTCATTACGGAGAAAATTTTTTGGCCTCTAGGGTGTCAGCGGTAGAGTTTTTTACATGGGAGACCGGGCAAATACAGATATTAGGTGGGCAAGAGCTGAATTTTGCTTATGATCAGTCTTTTTTTCAGGGTAAGAATTTAGTGATTACTAGAGTTCAGTTATTGATTGATAAAATTGAGATAGAGGCAGTCACTGGGGTAAAAGAGAAAATTGTGGCGGCAAATTTGCAGCGGCAAAAAAGTCAGCCAGTTGATTTACCCAGCGCAGGTTGTTTTTGGAAAAACCCAGTAAATGGGGAAAAATTGAGTGAGCTATTTCCAGTTTGGGTTAATCAGGAGCGAATTAGTGCTGGTTTTTTGATTGAGCGGGCAGGTTTAAAAGGATGGGAAATTGGTGGCGCGCGCGTGAGTGACAAGCATGCTGCTTTTATAGTCAACACGGGTAGCGCGCGCGCCCAAGAAATCATTGACTTAGCTTTTTTGGTGCAAAAAACTGTAGAGGAAAAATTTGGGGTAAGACTAGAGCCAGAAGTAGTAATTTGGGATAGAGAAGGTAGGGTGAAATTAGGGGTAAATTAAAATTTAAAAAGCAGCGATTCTTTTGATTAATTCGTCATAAAGTTGTTCCTGGGGAACAGTGGCGACAACCTGACCTTTGACAAAAATAATCCCAAGACCATTGCCACCAGCAATCCCCAAATCAGCTTCGCTAGCTTCGCCGGGGCCATTGACAGCACAGCCCATGACAGCGACAGTAAGGGGTTTTTTGATTTTTTGCAAATACTCCTCTACTCTACGGGCGGTGGGAATTAAATCCCATTGAGTACGTGAGCAAGTGGGGCAAGAGATTAAAATTGATTCTTGGCGTAGATGGAGATGCTTGAGGATTTCGCGGCCTACAGCTATTTCTTCTGAGCTTGGTCCGGTAATAGAAACCCGGATAGTGTCACCAATTCCGTCTAGGAGTAAGCTGCCAATGCCTAGGCTTGATTTAACTGTGCTACTAAGTGGCCCGCCGGCTTCGGTGACGCCTAAGTGGACTGGATAATCAAAGCGGGCAGAGAAAAGCCGATAAGCCCGAGTCATTAATTGTATATCGCTGGCTTTGAGAGAAACAACAATTTGCTCATAATCTAGATCTTGGAGAATTTGAATATGCTCAGCCGCACTTTCTACCATTGCTTCTGGAGTGGGATGACCACCATATTTGGCCAAAAGGTTTTTTTGTAAGCTGCCGGCATTAACACCAATTCGGATAGGAATTTGGCGTTCGCGAGCTTTTTTGACTACGGCGGCTACATTTTCTTGACCGCCAATATTACCTGGGTTGAGTCTGAGCTTATCAATGCCTTGGTCCAAAGCTTCTAGAGCAAAGCGGTAATCAAAGTGAATGTCGGCTATCAGGGGAATATGAATTTGTTTTTTGATGGCGCCAATATTGCGAACACTTTCTATATCTAAAAAACCTAGACGAACTAAATCACAGCCAGCTTCTTCCAAAGCGTGAATTTCTCTAACCACGGCGGCAATATCGTGAGCATCGCTTTTGACCATTGATTGAATAGTGATGGGAGCATCGCCGCCAATAGTTAGATTGCCAACTTGAACTGCTTTGGTGGGACGCCTAGAAATTTTCTCTTGCATATTATGCTTATTATAAGCGATAAAAAAGCCTTTTTTGTTTTAGTTGAGCGGCACACCGGTGGGGGCAAGGGGAACACCAGTAGGATCAAGTAAAACTGTTTCGTCTGCCTGATTGGTTTCTGAGTTAGAAAGATTATCGATAGTCAAGAAAATACCTTGGCTGTCAAATAAATTGCCTTCTGGGGTGGTAAAGAGATAGCTGCCACAAGCATCAGCTAGACTGGGGTCTAAATAAAGATCAATTTGTTCACTAATAGAGGGTAGTTCCAAGGCGGCAAGGACTGGTTTAAGGTCTGGGGCGGAAAAATCTAGGCTAAAAACTAGGCCGTTTTGGGTAGCAACTAAACCATAGGGAGCCAGCTCACTGGTACATAAATTGTCCGAAAGACTAATTAGAGTAAAGTTATCATTACTAGGAGCCTGAATAGTGGTGGTGTGGAGTAAGTTGGTGCCGGCGGGCTGACTTTTGATAGTGAGAATGCCATCGGTAAGGGTGGCATCAATTTCTCCAGTTGGCAAAGAAAGGCTACCGCTTTGGCCAGTTTGGGGAATTAAATTGGTCAAGTCTAGGGTTATATTAGAGAGAGCTGATGCAG
>CAYJFT010000083.1:0-2701 GCA_964369765.1 uncultured Pseudomonadales bacterium
TAAATTGAGGCTTAAATGGCAAGAAACTTACTAAATTATAGGGTCTTATTGTTATTATATTTCTGATTTTAAGTTTAATAGTTGTGCTTTGGACTGGCTTGGGTTGGCGCTGTTAGTTATATGAGTAGCCTGAAAAAGACTATTTTTGAACTTTTTTTTATAATGAAAAGAGAGGAGATTAGAGCTAATGAGATTTTCCTTGATAAAGGGGGTTTATGGCTAAGCTCCCCTATTGTTGATGGGTGTGTTTTTGGGTTAAAAATGGCCTAAAAGGGGAGTAATGATAGTGTCGCACAATATAACTTTTACGACTCTTTGCCTTAAAATTCTGCTATTTTTAACTTTTCACTAACTTGAATTTAGTTGTATGTCAGATGTCGGTGAGGCTTTTTTGCGCCTTGTTGACTTACCTCTCTCCTCTATCCCCTGGTAAATGATGATATTTTGTCAATTTGGGGCTAAATTTTACCTCTGGTGTAGCCTGGAGAAAACCACTCCCCCGGACTCCCCCGCTCCCCTACTGTGCCAGAGTGAGTCAGAGCTATACTTACTATTTTTTATTGATAAATAGGTATTTTTTGGTGATTATTGTGCTGAGGAGGGGGAGGTACAAAGACGATGATGAGGGCGGTGATAAAATAGCGACATCAGTTTGGCCAAACTTGTTTTATTGTTTGTAATTGGACCATGCTTTAATAATGATTTAGCTAAATTGTTTAGAATCGGTGAGGTTTTCTCACTGATTTAGGTATAAATTAGTGTCTTGTAAATAAAAAGCCGTTTTTGGGGTATTTAATGGCCTTACCAGGCTAAAATTGCCTGTTTTGAAGGAGGAACGGGCGGAAATTAGCATTGGGACAACAAAGTATGAGTAATGACAGAGTATTTGTGTGATAAAATGGGTTAATGTTAGAAACAAAATTGGGAGCGGCGATTGCCCTTTTTTTGGAATACTTGGAAGTAGAAAAAAATGTCAGTCGTCTTACTGTGCGCAACTATCGCCATTACCTGGCTAACTTTCATGATTATATGATAGCCCAGGGTGTGAGTGACATTAGAGATTTAGACTTGGATTTATTGCGTAAGTTTCGGTTGCATTTAGCCAGGATGACTAATGAAAAAGGCGAAACTTTATCAAAAAAAACTCAGGGTTATTATTTAATTGCTTTGCGGAGTATGCTTAAGTGGTTAGCCAAAAATGATGTGCCGGTCTTGGCGGCAGAGAAGATAGAATTACCCAAGGCAGAATCGGTGCCCATGCGCTATACTGATACGGCACATATTGAAAAATTACTTGGTGCACCGGATATAACAACGGCAATTGGTTTACGCGATAGAGTGATAATGGAGGTGCTTTTTTCTACTGGTTTGCGGGTAAGTGAATTGGTGGCGCTAAACCGAGAGCAATTGAGTATGGATTCTGGTGAGTTGGGGGTAATTGGTAAAGGTCGGCGGCCGCGGGTGGTTTTTCTTTCTGATAGGGCACGTTTTTGGTTGGCGCGCTGGCAAGAGAGTAGGGAAGATGAGTGGTCTCCCCTATTTATTCACTATGGAGGGAAAAAAGAAAAAAATCTTTTTGAGCAAGGGGAGAAAATGCGCTTGAGTGTGCGTAGTGTGCAGCGGATAGTGGCTAAGTATGCTAAAAAATGTAATTTACCAGTGGTTCTCTCCCCCCATGGAGTCCGGCATTCTTTTGCTACAGACCTGATTAGTAAAGGGGCAAATTTGCGCGATGTTCAGGAAATGCTGGGACATAAAAGTATCACCACCACGCAAATTTATACTCATGTGACCAAGCCGCAATTAAGGCAGGCTCATCAGCAGTTTCATTCTTTGGAGAAGTAAAAATAGTTTTTTTGTATGAGGGATAAAATAATTTTACTGGAAGCACCGGTAAAAAATAGACTATTGTAAATTTGGTATATCAAACTATTTATTTTATTAATCTAATTGAAACAAACTATAGCAAAGAGGGTAGAAATTGACTTTATTATTATTTTAGCAGTCAAAGTATATAAGTGATAATATAGAAGTAAAATAATAAATATTGATGTATAGGGTATTTTTTGGTCACCTCTCCCCTACTCTATTAGGAAAGGCTTGGCAGATTATTAAGCCAGCTTGCTAAACCGTCTTGGTCAGTGTGATTTATCTTGGTAAATCCGTGTTTTAGAAGGACGGGTTCGGCATTGCCCATAATGATTGGATGACCAACGGTTTGCAGGGCTTCTAAATCATTTTTACTATCACCGACCATAGCAATTTGGGAAAGATTTAAATTGTGTTCTTTGGCAAAATGAGTAATGGCAGCACCTTTGTTAACACCATAGGCGGTGACGTCAAAATAAGCGCCACGGTCATAATGAGTCATGGCTTTGATTTCTAATTTTTCCGCTGCAGCGAGAGTTTGTAGAGTGGTGGTGAAAGATGGGGTTGGGTAAAAACAAACCAGCATGGTGGCCGCTTGGGCATAATGGGTGTCAATAATAAATTGTAAGTCTGTGATAGTGGGATATTTTTCTTGGGTTTCTTGTTTGATGTCTTGATTGCAGACAATTTGGTGGCGGGAGTTCGTGGCGCGGATTTGGGTGGGTGGGTGGTGGGCGGCGTTAAGAAAGATGTCTTGGATAAGGGGGGCGCTAATTTCTTTTTGCCAGAGAATTTTACCAGTGCTAGTGGCGATTTGGGCACCGCCGGCGAT
>CAYJFT010000084.1:0-2426 GCA_964369765.1 uncultured Pseudomonadales bacterium
TACCCGGCGCTACAGAATGATACTAGGGGGCGGGCCGCGGGGGTGGTGGGGATGGAGGTTACTGAGCAAGCAGCAATTGATGAGCGGATGCGGGCTTTGGATGGGACAGAGAACAAAGGGAATTTGGGGGCCAATGCGATTTTGGCAGTGTCAATGGCGGCGACCAAGGCAGCAGCAGTGAGTGAAGGCTTGGCGCTATATGAATATATCGGGCGGCTTTTTGGTAAAACTGATAATCAATATGTCTTGCCCACACCAATGATGAATTTGCTTAATGGGGGTAAACATGCCCTGGGGGCGGCGGATATGCAAGAATATATGGTGATGCCAGTGGGGCTGGAGAGCATGGCGGGGGCGGTAAGGGCGGGGGCGGAGATTTTCCATAATTTGGGCCAGATTTTGGCAAGCGAGGGTTTTGCCACTACAGTGGGGGACGAAGGTGGCTATGCGCCGGCACTGGGTAGCAATGAACGGCCGCTAGAGTTAATGGTGGCGGCAATAGAAGCAGCGGGTTATGTACCGGGGGAGCAAGTCAGTTTGGCGCTGGACCCGGCCGCGAGTGAGTTTTATGTAAGTGAGGAGAAAATTTATGATTTAAAGGTGGAGGGTTTACGCTTGAATAGTGAAGAAATGAATGGGCGTTACCGGGAATGGTTGAAAAAGTATCCGATTATTTCTCTGGAAGATGGGCTAGCCGAGGATGACTGGGAGGGAATGGTGGCGCAAACGAGGGAACTGGGTGAGCGGTTACAAATCGTGGGTGACGATTTATTTGTGACTAATCGTTTGCGCCTAGAAAAAGGCATTGCTCTGGGAGCGGGTAATTCAATTTTGATTAAAGTTAATCAAATTGGTAGTGTCAGTGAGACTATAGAGACAATGAAATTGGCAGCAGCAGCTGGTTATACCAGCGTGGTTTCGCATCGGTCTGGAGAAACTAGTGACACTTTTATTGCTGATCTGGTGGTGGGGTCTGGGGCGGGGCAGATCAAAACTGGATCGCTGAGCCGAAGCGAGCGGGTGGCTAAGTATAATCGGCTGCTGATAATAGCGGCGGAGCTGGGTGAGCGGGGCCGTTTCCAGGGACGAATTAGGTAAATTGAGGTTTATTGGTACTGGAGTACCATAAAAGTGGGGTTTTATTGGTATTGGGATGGCAATAAACGGGAAAATGTGGAGCAAAAGTGTGGTGATTTAGAGTATAATTAGAGTAAATTTGGTAAAAAAAGAAAGGGTGTGAATGCGCACAAGAGCAGAATTAAAGGCAGCAGCCAAGGAGCAATTGGTTGGGAAGTGGGGAGGGGCAGTACTTTTTATTTTTTTACTTTTCTTATTAATGGGGGTGGCGCCTAATTTTTTATATGCGATACCGTTTATGGCATTTTTTTCTTGGGCAGTGCCTTTATTAATTTCCGGTGCATTTACTTTTGTTTTGACAAAATATTTTTTGGATATCAAAAGAGGTAATGCGGTAGATGTGGGACAGATTTTTGATGGTTTTCGTGGTGAGATGTTTGTGGCAACTTTGAAATTATTTTTGTGGATGACCTTAAAAGTCTTTTTGTGGTCTTTGCTTTTGATTGTGCCAGGAATTATTAAGGCTTATGCTTATTCACAGGCCTATTTTATTTTGCGAGATAATCCAGAAATGGGTACCAATGAGATTTTGAAAAAGTCAGAAGCAATGATGATGGGGCACAAAGGCGAATTTTTTGTTTTGAATTTAAGCTTTATTGGTTGGTCGCTTTTGGTGGGTTTAACCATGGGAGTGGGGAGCTTGTGGCTGATTCCTTATGTGCAAGTGACTTTGAGTAATTATTATGATGATTTATTAAGTGAGGAGGCTTTGGCGCCGATAGCGGTAGAGGCGGCTTAAGGAGAGATAAAAATGGAAAGACAATCCGCTTTGGTTAACAATCAAGGCGGATTTTTTAGGTGAGGGTGGGTTTTTGGGTCTGGGAGTGGTATAATAAATAAATGAGTGAAAAAAAATATAATCATCAAGAAATAGAGAAAAAATGGCAGCGAGTCTGGGAGGAGACTGGTTTGTATCGGGTAGCGGATCAGGCTGATGAGCGGGAAAAATTTTATGTTTTGGATATGTTTCCTTATCCAAGTGGATCGGGTTTGCATGTTGGTCACCCCAAGGGGTATATAGCTACTGATGTAGTGGCGCGGCAAAAAATGATGCAGGGGCGGCGAGTTTTGCATCCGATGGGTTGGGATGCTTTTGGGCTACCGGCAGAAAATTATGCCCTAAAAAATAAAGTTCATCCCAGAGTGGCAACAGAGGAAAATGTAGCAGTTTATAAAAAACAATTGTCAATTTTGGGTTTTACTTATGATTGGGGGCGAGAGATAAATACTACTGATCCAGAGTTTTATAAGTGGACGCAATGGATTTTTGTGCAGATGTATAATCATTA
>CAYJFT010000084.1:2436-2663 GCA_964369765.1 uncultured Pseudomonadales bacterium
CCGGTGCCGCCTGTTTTTTGGCGCTTAGTTCAGAAATATATTAGGCTCCCGGCCGGGGGGGGGGGGGGGGGGGGGGGCCGAATTGATTCGGGAGCGCTATGGTAAAAATGGGGTGGAGGAGCTAACAGAAGAAGAGCGGCGAGAAGTGGATGGCGAGCGCTTGGCTTTTGAAGAATTGGCGCCGATTAATTGGTGTCCATCGTGTAAAACTGGTCTGGCCAATGAGG
>CAYJFT010000085.1:0-2315 GCA_964369765.1 uncultured Pseudomonadales bacterium
GGCGGCGCGCTCGCGGGTGTAGAGGGGTAAGTCGGCTAGATGTAAATAGACTGGGAGCGAGCGCGTGGTGGGGGAGAAATTCAGATAAAGCGGCAGGGCGCCAGAAACGTGGTCAAAATGGCCGTGAGTAAAGAAAATGGCGCCTGGGTTTAATTTAAGTTCCAGAATTTGCTCGCTAAGAAAATCGCCTTCTTCGCCAGGATCAATAATCAAAGTTTTGTTGGTGGTTTTGTGGACCAGGAAATAGCAATTGGCAGCAAAAGAACCCACAGGATATTGATGAATAAGGAAATTCTTGGTTTCAGTGAGGGGATAAGACATCTTGACTTGGTTGATGCAGAGCTAAAAATTAAATTTCTAAACTTAGATTCTTAAATTTAAACTCTTGAACTTATACTCCCAAACTTATACTCCCAAAAATAATGAGTAACAGAATTCTAGGGCGGGAGTGAGAAGGTAATTAACTGGTGGGATCGGGGTAAAAATGGGTAAAATGAGTAAAAAGGCGACCAAAATGCCAAAGCTACGATTGAAACGGTCGTAGCCAGGGAGGACGCTGCGGGGGAGAATAGCGCGCAAAATATGATGACCGTCTAGAGGATAAAGGGGGACTAAATTGAAAATAGCTAAGCTGAGGTTGATATTAAAAAGGGTAAAAAGGAAAGTGAAAAGTAGAGGATTGGAGCCAAAGAAAGGGATAAAGCGCAAAAGCAGGGCGAGCAAAAAAGCCAAAAGGAGATTGCTGACGGGACCAGCGGCGGCAATCAGGGCGCCGTCTTTGACTGGATCTTTGAGATTGTAGGGGTCAAAACCAACGGGTTTGCCCCAGCCAAAACCGGTGACGATGATGAGAATAGTGCCCAGAGGGTCTAGATGACGAGTGGGATTGAGGGAGACACGGCCGGCAACTCTGGGGTTGGGGTCGCCGAGTTTGTCTGCGGCTAAGGCGTGGGCGAATTCGTGAAGGACTAGAGCGATAAGAATGGCCAGGAGGAGGAAAATGAAGGAGAGGGGATTGGCGATAATAGATTGGAGGCGAGTGGTGCCAGAGAAAATAACGAAAAAAGCAATGACGATAAAAATATAAAAGGTGGTGGAGCGGTTTTTGAACATGGGGGTATTATAGCATTGAAATTGGTAGGAGGAGAAAAGAAATGGGGAAAATTGTGGTATAATAGCGATTCTGGAAGTTGTTCCAGGGAGAATAAAGAAAAAAGAAAGTAAAAATGACAAGTTTTGCTATTAAATATCCACAAGTTGCCAGCTATGGTCATACTGTATCGCATGCTAAAAATCGCAAGAACCGGACTTTTAAGTATAATTTGCAAACGGCAACGATTATTGATGAGACGGGGAAGAAAATCAAAATCAAAGTACCGGCGCGGATGATTAGAACAATGAAAAAACAAGGTTTGGTGAAAAGTTACGCCAAGACTGCTTAAGTTGAAGTTGGAAATTTTTGAAAAATTGGCAGCCGCTCTGTAAGGGGCGGTTTTTTTATGCGGAGATTTTTCCAGAGGTGGAGGGAAAATTATGCGGAGATTATAGGGAGATTTGATAATTAGCCCGCGGGGAGTTTTCGCCTTCGATTTGGACGAGGTCTAGGTGGAGAGTGCCTTGGTCTAGATGACAGGCGAGGATTTTGAGGCGGCGGCCGTCGGGGAGACGGGTCCAGAGGCCGGGCCAGGGATGATAAGCACGATAGGTATTGTAGGAGAGGGTGGGGTCGGCGTGAATGTCGGCGAGAAAGCCGGAGTCACGGGTGAGAGTGGGGGCCAGGGTGGGGGGGCCGGTTTGGGGGCTGAGAGAGATTTGCTGGGTGGCGAAGCGATGGAGGAGACTGGGGAGATGCTCGGCGGCCAAGGAGAAGGCGTGATCATAATAATCTTTTTGCAGCCAGGTGGGGGAGACGGGGAAGGGGAGTGAGGCCAGGAGGTCGCCGGCATCCATTTGGGGAGCAACTTGGATAATAGATACGGCGGAAGTGGGGAGGCCGGCGCGCAAGACAGCTTGGCCAGGGGTGGAGCCGCGGAAAGCGGGCAGGGCGCTGGGGTGGATATTGAGGGCGAGGATTTGGGCGAGATTGGTCATGGTGGCGGGGATAAAGTAGCCAAAATCGAGAACGAGGAGGAAATCGCAGGTGGGGAGAGAAGCGATGAAAGCGGGGGTGAGGCGGGGTTTGCTTGGCTGGGAGCTGGAATTGGGGCTGGAGTGGGTGCTCGGGTTGGGGCTGGAGCTGTTATTTGCGGGGCTTGGCACGGGGAGGGAGAAAAGAGGGAGGGAGTGGGCCAGGGCGAAGTCTTGGGTAGGAGTAG
>CAYJFT010000086.1:0-1644 GCA_964369765.1 uncultured Pseudomonadales bacterium
ATCTCTGATTTTGAATAGAACCTTTTTCATTGACCCCCATCGGCATCCTCCTCCTCCCTCCTATAACTAGACCTATAATATACCACATTTCTGCCAATTTGTCAACCCCCAACCCCACCCACCAGAGCCTTAAATATCCCTCAAAGCCGTGTTATAATGCCCTATGTTTGCTCATTCGCGGCGCGCTTATCTGATTTATTCTCTTTGCCTCCTTTTTCTTGGCTTGGCCTTCTTTTTTGTTTCGGTAGCCGCTACTTTTACCAGTATGCACTCAGACACCAGTATTTCCGACCGCCGTCTCTATTTTGACCGCGACATCCTCCCCGACCACCTTTTTTACCCAGTACTTATGTTCACTGATCAAGTCCGTCTCACCCTCACCCAGCCCCCAGCCAAACCTCTCCTGCAATTAGAATACGCCCAAACTCGCCTAGCTGCCGCCAAAACTCTCTTTGTTCAGGGCAAAACTCCCCTAGCTTTTACCACCGCCAGCAAAGCCCATCAATATTTGCTCCAGGCCAATCATGCTCATTCCAACTCCGACTCCCATCAACAACAATTTCTTTTTGACACAGTTAATCAAGAATTTATTGACGAGTATCAAAACCTTAAACAATATCTCCCCGATTCTCAGGTCACTACCCTAGACCAATGGATTGGCGAAATTCTTCTACTTAATCCCAGTCTCACTAATCCCAGGCACAACCGCCCAGAAAGGCCCCAGCCGTGAAATGCCCTTTTTGCTCCGCCACTCAGGGCATGGTCTTAGATTCCCGTGACACCCCCGATGGCGAAGCTGTCCGCCGCCGCCGCCAATGCGAAAACTGTGCCCGCCGCTTTACTACCTATGAGCGAGTAGAGGAATTTGAAATCAAAGTCATCAAAAAAAACGGTCGCCGTCAAGCTTTTGACCGCGAAAAACTCCGCCGCGGCTTGATCAAAGCCACCTGGAAACGCCCTGTTTCCCCCGAACAAATCGAAAACATCCTGGCCGATGTAGAAAAACAGCTCCGCTTGCGCGGCAAAACTGAAGTCACCACCGCTCAAATTGGTAATCTGGCCATCGCCGGCCTCAAAGATTTAGACGCCCTCTCCTATCTACTTTTTGCTTGCGTTTATCGCGACTTTGCTTCTCTGGAAGATTTTAAAAAAGAAATTGAGCGTCTCTAATCACCTAAATTCAACTGCGGCGCCCGCTCCAACTCCAAACTTTCATCCTCTGCCCCCGCACCCAGGCGCCGCCAGCCTGCTATCCCAATCATCGCCCCATTATCACCGCATAGCTTTTTCTGCTCCGGGAAAAAAACTTCCAAATTATACTTGCGCCCCAGTTTGCGCAACTGCACCCGCAAAACTTTATTTGCCATCACCCCTCCCCCCGTCAAAATCGCTCCAAACGGCTCCCTCGCCGGGCTGTTTTGATAATAACCTAATAACTTATCCAACTTATATGTCAAATGCCGAAAAACTCCCGCTTGTGCCCCAGCAGCCAGATTACAAATCTCAATTTTGCTCAGTCCACCCCCACTTTTCACCACTTCCTTCACCAAGCATCTCTTTCCTTCCCTCGCCCCCCCCCCCACATCCCCCGCGCGCGCCCACGTCATAATTAAATTACGCCCAAAACGTTTTAAACCACAAAAA
>CAYJFT010000086.1:1689-1983 GCA_964369765.1 uncultured Pseudomonadales bacterium
TTCCCGGATCACCACTCTCCGCTAATTTTTCCAGGACCGGCGCGGCGGGATAACCTAGATTCAGCATTCGGCCAATTTTGTCCAGACACTCTCCCGCCGCGTCGTCCAAAGTCTCGCCTAATAACTCATATTCACCCCAGTTCTTTATCTTTACAAATTCACTATGGCCCCCAGAAACTATTATTCCCAAAAGCGGAAAAACTGTTTTATTTGCTCGTCCCAATTTACCAGTCAGCACTAAATTATTGTTAGCTTGCTTCACCTGTTCGTTAATTTGTTCTCCCCCTTCCAAAC
>CAYJFT010000087.1:0-1829 GCA_964369765.1 uncultured Pseudomonadales bacterium
AACCCCAAAAAAGACCAGCTCTTCACCCCCCGCCATCGCCTTTATCCCCTTTCTCTCTCTGGGCTTTTTTTTCGCCCTCCCCTTGGCCCCCGTTTTTCTCCGGCTCCTGGGTCTGCGATTTTAATAAAAATCCCCATTGACATTCTCATTAAAATATCCTATTATTCCCATATGTCAAAGATTTTATCTCTCTTATTTTTCTTCTCTCTCTCTCCTCCTCCTCCCCTCCACCTCCCAAGCTCAAATCAAACCCGCCCCGCAAAAATTAAACTCACTAGAAAAAAGCAGCACCCCGATTCTCCGCAGTCCCATAATAGTAAATTAGAAAAATTATTTCGTCATCAGGACTATTTACCGTTTTTTAAACACGCGCTACAGCGCGTCGTTTTTTCAATAAATGACGCACTGTAGCGCGTGTTTACAAAACAAACATATATATTTCCTCAACAAATTTTCTTGAGTAAATTACCCTAATATTTATCTTATTTGCTAAAAATTTCTCCAAAATCATTTACTTTTACTACTTTTTCTTCAATTAAATGACGCGCCATAGCGCGTCATTTAATTTCCCACTGCATCATCCCTCCCCCCCCCCTCAGTCCCATAACCCTAAATTAGAAAAATTATTTCACCACCAGGAGATCTACCTTTTTTAAATATTGCGCAAATGACATTCAATTTTCGCCATAAATCTTGCGCACCTGCGCAACATTTCACAACACCCTCTAAAATACACTTATAGGCCACTAAAATGCCCCAAAATCGCCAGATTTTCCCCGTCCGCTACCCCCCTAGTGCTCCTAAATAATCACCCCGCCACCCACCTCTAGTCACCTCGCCAGCCGCAAAAAATTTCTCCCCTTCCACCCTCTTTTTTATGTTACAATCCCCTCTATTGATTACACGCGCCACCACTGGTTTAGCCCAGCCCCCGGCGCTTGTGTTCTTTTACAAACAGAGAAAGGAGGAAATTATTTTGCAGGAATATCGCACACCCGAAGGTTTAAACGAAGAAGAGGCTGCCCAATTAGCCCAAGAAATCTCTGGAGAAGAAGCCAATGAAAACATCTCCAAAACTCTCCAAGAGTGGCACAAATACCCTCCTGGTAGCCCCGAGCACCAAGTAATTACAGACAGGTTCATCGCCGCTATCAAATGGCTTCCGTTTATCCCCAAAAAAATCATCACTACTTTTGCCGAATTTCCTTATGAACTCCCCGATTTACTCTACATCATCACTCAATTACAAGATCTGGATAAACCCAAAAAAACTCAAAAACTCCTGGACATCGCTTATCAAAAACTCGCCCAGCTCCAAGACCGTTAACTCTCTGTTTTCCCCGCCCCCAGGCTTAAACACCCGGGGGCTTTTCTTTCGCGCTGGCGCTTTTCTCCACCCCCCCCACCCCGTTTTATTTTACAATTATTAATAAACGCTCGCTTTTTGCCACGGCGCCTTTTGCCCGAGTGTTCTTATTTTTTTTATATAAGGAGGAAATATTATTGGCAAGCTCATTTCCAAGCCCAATGCACAAGCAGACAACACTCCCCTGGTAAACTTTTTTGTCACTCTTTTTTTACTCTTTGTCATCGCTCTTTTTTTCACTGTTGGTTGCTCTTTTTTTCTTGCTTCTCTTCCCGTTGCTCTCCCGCTTTATTTCTATTGTATAAACAAAGATAAGCCCCGGCCCACTTCCCCCCATCCCGCCGGAGAAACCACTTCCACTTCTCATCTTGTCACCCCCCAAACTCAAGCTCAAGCCTCTAAACCCCGTCCTCACTTAAAACAACCCTAGGCGGTTTCAATGAATAACTCACTAGCCAGTGTC
>CAYJFT010000088.1:0-1768 GCA_964369765.1 uncultured Pseudomonadales bacterium
CATCCTAAATTTGCTGGCTTGGCTTATCATGGTACGCCAGATGTGCGGGTGATAGTCTATAATAGTATCCCGGTAATGGCGATGTTGCGCTTGCCCACGCGCGAGAGTGAGGGGCGGGCCAATTTGCATCAGGGGGCGGTGGGGGTGGGGATTGATTTGAATAGTGGTTTGACAATTAAAGGGATAAGGGCAGACGGGAGTGAGATCAGAGAGATTGCCGAAACGGGCGAGAAATTGGCTGGTTTTCAATTGCCCTACTGGCGGCGGACGCTATTAACGGCGGTGCGGGCGGTGCGGGCAGCTAAATTAAGTTATGGGGGAGTAGATTTATTTATTGATAAAGCCAAAGGGCCGATGGTGGTAGAGTTAAATACTAGCCCGGGTCTAAATATACAGCTGGCTAATAATCAGGGTTTGAAAAGGCGGCTAGAGCGAGTCAGTGATTTGGAGGTTTTGGAGCCTGAGCATGGGATTAAGATTGCCCAGGCGCTTTTTGCCTCGCCCTTGGTTTTGCAATTTCAGCAATTAGATGTCAAAGCGCCGATTTCTTTCCGGGAAACTGGCGAAGTAATAGGCAGTGAAGAGAGTAAAAAAGTAGGTTTTATTGTAGATACGGGCCGGGCGCGCAGCAGTATTAGCCGGGATTTAGCCCTAGAGCTAGGGCTGTGTGAACCAGAAGATTTATTGTGGTTTCAGCGCACAGAGACGGGTGAGAAAGCTCCGGTGGTAGAGGTGACTTTTGTTTTGGCGGGCAAAAAAGTGACTACGGCGATGATAGTTTCGCGGGCTTTGGACAAGGCCAAAAATAAAGTGCGTTTGGGAAGACGGGACTTGACCAATTTTATTATCCAAAGTAGCTTGGATTAAGTTATTAGGTGACTAGGGTTTTGCTTTTTGATTAAGCTTTTTTTCCGTTATAATGGAGGAATGGAAATGGTGATCATTGCTCTTTTGGGCTTAAATTTATTAGTGGGAATAGGGGTGTGGTTGAGTTTGCGGGGACGCCGGAGCAAAGATACTGATGTAGCGGGGGCGCTAAGTGCGCAGCGGCAAGAGCTGAGTTTGACTATTAATGGTTTGCGCGAGAGCCTGGAGCGTAGTTTGGGTCAATTGAGTCAGAGCAATAGTGAACAATTGCGCGAGATGCGGTTAATTGTGGATGAGAAATTGCAAAGTACTCTAGAGCGGCGTTTGAATGAGAGTTTTAAACAAGTTAGTGAGCGATTAGAAGCAGTTTATCAGGGTTTAGGCGAGATGAAAACACTGGCCAATGGAGTGGGAGATTTGAAAAAAGTGCTGACTAATGTCAAGACCCGGGGGACCTGGGGTGAGGTGCAATTGGAACAGCTTTTGACGCAGATTTTGGCCGCAGCGCAATATCAGAAAAATGTGGCGACCAAGACGGGGAGTAATGAGCGGGTAGAGTTTGCGCTTTTGATTCCTAGTAAGGGCGATGATGAGCGGACGCTTTTTTTACCAGTAGACGCCAAATTCCCGGTAGAGACTTATTTGCGGATACAAGAAGCCAGTGAGGCGGGGGATTTGGCGGCGGTAAATGCAGGACGTAAAGAATTGGAAGGGCAAGTAAAAAAAGCGGCCAAAGATATCAAGACCAAGTATTTAGACCCGCCAGCGACTACTGATTTTGCGATTATGTATTTGCCAACTGAAGGTTTGTACGCCGAGGTCACCCAGAATCTGGCCCTGGTAGAGAGTTTGCGGGGTGAATATCAAGTGGCAGTAATGGGACCCAATACCATTGTGCCTT
>CAYJFT010000089.1:0-826 GCA_964369765.1 uncultured Pseudomonadales bacterium
TGATCACCAAGACCAGATTTTTGGATAATCAGACCGCCAATGACGGCGAGAATGAGGCCCAAGACAACATAAGTAATAGCGATAGGAAGGCCAAAAATACTAAGAAGGAGGAAAAAAGAGGCTAGATCGACAAAAGGGCTAGAGATAAGGAAGGAAATGGTGCCGCCCAGGGGCATGCCCCCGCCAGTAAAGCCCAGGAAAATGGGAATAGAGGAGCAAGAGCAAAAAGGAGTGATGGTGCCCATCAGGGCGCCCATGATATTGCCAGAGAGACCGCGAAAACGACTGAGGATTTGTTTGGTGCGCTCGGGGGGGAAGAAGGATTGGATATAAGAGATAATGAAGATGAGAACACAGAGGAGAATGATGATTTTGAGGGTGTCATAGATAAAAAATTGGACGGCGGCGCCCAGGGTGGTAGTGAGGTCTAGGCCCAGGGCGGTAAGGAGTTGACCGATGAGGGTGTTGAGCCATTTGAGGCCAAAGATTTGATCACTGATAAAGGTAAAAATGTTTTGCATAGTGCAATTATAGATGAGTTTCTATATATTGTCAACTGGTAAGAAAGGTGGATGAGAGGGGATTTTTTGGGGATTTTGGTCTGGGGGAGGAAAAACAAAGGAGATTATTGTAAGGGAAATTTTAGCCCAAAAAGTCTGGCAATTGTTTAATCAGGGGTAAATTGAGTGAATAATGACAGGCGGTGCCGATTTTGCGGCAAGAAACAAGACCGGCTTCTTGGAGGACTTTCATATGATAAGAAAAAGTTGGTTGAGTAAAAGAGAAATGCTTGATGAGTTGACAGACGCAGAGCTCGTGGTTTTGG
>CAYJFT010000089.1:836-1768 GCA_964369765.1 uncultured Pseudomonadales bacterium
TGGGGCTTTTTTTGGTTTAGTCATATAGGGGGATTATAGAAGGGGGTGAATAAAATGTCAAGTGGAGGAGAGGGGAAAAGTGTAGGCGCTGTGGGGCAAGGATAAGCTATAATATACACTATGAAAAATACAAAAAAAGCTTTTTATGCGGGGAGTTTTGATCCTTTTACCAGGGGACATTTACAGGTAGTAGAGCAAGCGGCGGAGATTTTTGATCAGGTGATAATTGGAGTAGGGGAGAATCCAGAGAAAAGGCGGCATTTTGGGGTGGAGGAGATGGTGGGGGTGATAGAAAAGGTGCTGGCTGGGCGAGGCCTGGCGGAAGTGGTGAGAGCGGTGAGTTATAGCGGGTTAACGGTGCGCCAGGCCGAGCGCGAGGGGGCAAATTATTTGGTGCGGGGTTTGCGCAATGGGGTAGATTATGATTATGAAGAGAATTTGGCCCTAATCAATCAAAATATCTCGGGGCTAAAAACTATCTATTTCCGGGCGGGGGAGACGGCTCATGTTAGTGCCAGTGCGGTGGTGGAATTGTGGCGTGGGGGGGTGGAGGTGGGGGAATGGGTGCCGGAGGAAGTGGCGGCGATGATGAGAGAGAGCGAGAAGCGGGCTGGCTAAAAATTTTTGCTAGGGCAAAAAGGGAAATTTGTGGTATAATTGCCGGATTATGGCACAATATTTAAAATATCAAGACAAAACAATTAGCGTAGGTGACACAATTGCGGTGCATCAGGAGATTGCCGAAGGGGCAAAAAAGAGAACTCAAGTTTTTGAGGGAATTTTGATTGCTGTTTCTGGGGCGGGTAATGGGAAATCTTTTATGGTGCGTAAAATCAGCGCTAATAATGTGGCGGTAGAAAAGATTTTTCCGGTGATGTTGCCGGCGATTAAAAAATTGAAGTGAAGCGTTATGGCGATGTGCGCCGGGCAAA